>NZ_KB911508.1 GCF_000383515.1 Mesomycoplasma hyorhinis ATCC 17981 | reverse complement strand
AATTTTATTATTTGGATCATATACTTCAAAAGAATAAATCATTTTTGCATCAGGTAAAAATGTTCCAGTAGTTTTTTCTAACACAAATCAATCTGGTGAATCCACATAAAGTGGATCAGTATTTTGAGCTGAATTACTATTTGCATCAGCGTAAGTGTGAATAACATCACTATTTAGATTTCCTACGCTCACTGCAGTCTTACGATCAAGATCTTCGTAAATAAAACTTAATTTAAAAATTAATTAGTAATATTAATAAAGAGATTGTTTTTAAAATAATTAAAATTTATTTGTATTAATTAGGATTTTATTATTTAAATATTTTGGATTTTGTCATACAACTAAACTAGATTAATCACATAAGTTTTTTAATTTATGGTATTTAATAACAATTTAAGTATGATATTTTATTTTAATTCCTTCAAAAGAAGGAATTTTTTTCCTTTTAAATTTGAAAACTATTTAATCTTATTGAATTAAATTAAATGTATTTATATCAATATGTTTAAATACTTATTAATATAATTCTTTGATTTTGTATTTTTTTAATAATAACTCAAGTTTAGGCGATTTTTAAAGAAATTTTGCTATTAATAATTTTATAAATCTAAAAATTTTAAAGACTTAATTAATTAAAAAAATGTTATTTCAATTCTTTAGATTGAAATTTTTAGGAAAATTTGGCTATTTTTATTAAATTTTTCCGTTTTTTGCAAAATTAGTAAAAATTGTAAATATTTATTACAACGCATAAAGCAGCAAAAAGGATTTTAAAAGTTATTATAAAATAGCAATTTATTTTTTATCTTTTGGTTTTAAATTATTTAGTATTTTTATCATTATTCACTTTTTATAAAATCAAAAAAAGAGTAAAATATAAAACAGTTTAATTAAGGAGTTAATATGAGTAAAACTATTATTATTGGTAATTGAAAAATGAATAAAACTTTTACACAAACAAAAGAATTTTTTTCTGCTTTTAATCAACTATACATAGAAAATAAAAACAAAATTAATCAAAATTTGGATTTTGCAGTTGCACTTCCTGCAATAAATGTAGCTGCATTTAGTAAAAATACAACAAAATTAGAATTAGCAGTTCAAAATATGTCACAATTTGAAAAAGGAGCTTATACTGGCGAAATTTCTGCGCAAATGTTATTGGATTTAAATGTCAAATATGCTATTATTGGTCATTCAGAAAGAAGGCAATATTTTAAAGAAACTGATTTAGATGTAAATGCAAAAACACAACAAGCAATTAAAAATAATATTATTCCAGTTGTTTGTGTGGGTGAAACATTAGAAGAATATGAAGCACAAAAAACAAGTCAAGTAATTGAATATCAACTAAAAAATTCATTAAAAGATGTAGATTTAAGCAAAGTTATAGTGGCTTACGAACCAATTTGAGCAATTGGTACAGGAAAAACTGCTACACCAGAGCAAGCACAACAAGTTTGCAAATTTATTAGAAAACAAACAAATAAAAATTTAACTATCTTATATGGTGGCTCAGTTTCTCAAGAAAATATAGAGCAATTATTAAATCAAGCAGATATTAACGGAGCGCTAGTTGGAGGAGCATCTTTAAAAGTAGATTCATTTATAAAATTATTAACTTTAAACAAATAATTAAAAAGTGCTATAATTTTCAGTGCACAATTATTTATTGCTTGGATATAACAGGTTCTCGGGTTATTTCTAGGTTATAAAAGAATATTTTACAAAGGAGAAAAAATGATTTCAAAAGAAAAAAAACAAGAGCTAGTTTTAAAATTTGGTGGCTCACAAAAAAATACTGGGGATACCAGAGTTCAAATTGCAATATTAACAGAAGACATTGAATCTTTAAAAAAACACTTTGCTGTTAATAAAAAAGACAAACATTCAATGCGTGGTTTTATTGCCAAAGTTAACCAAAGAAAAAGATTACTAGCTTATCTAAAAGAAAAAGATTTCAATGCATACAAACAAACAATTGAAGCTTTAAATATTAGAAAATAATTTTTTGAAAACATTAAAACACTAAAAATACAAATTCTTATTTTTAGTGTTTTTTATTTCGATAATAGAAGGCAATTAAGATGAAAAGACTAAGATTACATGACAAAGAAATTCAAAGAGCAATAAACAACGAATTAAAAAGACAAGAAGAACATATTGAACTAATTGCTTCAGAAAATTTTGTTTCTGAAGATGTTTTAAACGCAACTGGTTCTGTTTTAACTAACAAGTATGGAGAAGGTTATCCAGCTAAAAGATATTACGGTGGATGCGAAAACATTGATGTGGTAGAAACTTTAGCTATTGAAAGAGCTAAAAAACTTTTTAATGTTAAATACGCAAATGTACAACCATATTCAGGATCTGTTGCCAATGCAGCTGCATTTGCAGCACTAATAAATCAAGGTGATAAAATTATGGGGCTTACTTTAGCATCAGGAGGTCATTTAACACATGGATATAAAATCAGTTTTAGTGGTATATTTTACGAAGCTCATCCATATGTTTTAGATGAAAATGATTTATTAGATTATGATGCTATTGAAAAATATGCTATGGAAATAAAGCCTAAATTAATTATTGCTGGTTATTCTGCTTATTCAAGGATTGTGGATTTTGCTAGATTTAGACAAATAGCTGATAAAGTAGGGGCGTATTTATTAGCAGATATTGCGCACATTGCAGGTTTAATTGCTGTTGGTTTACATCCTTCACCTGTTGGATATGCTCATGTAATTACTACTACTACACATAAAACTTTAAGATCAGCACGTGGTGGTTTGATTATGACTGACGATGATGAAATTAGTAAAAAAATTAATAGATTTGTCTTTCCTGGTTTCCAAGGTGGTCCATTATTTCACGCAATTGCTGGTAAAGCAGTTGGCTTTTATGAAGCATTACAGCCTTGGTTTAAAAAATATATGCAACAAGTAACCAAAAATGCTCAAGTCTTTGCTGATTATTTTCTTTCACAAAATGTTAAAGTAGTTTCAAATGGAACAGATACTCATTTGTTTATTTTAGATGTTAAATATTCATATGATTTAACTGGAAAACAAGCAGAAGAAATATTATCTAAAGTAAATATAACAACAAATAAAAACACAATTCCAAATGAAACACTAAGTCCACTTATAACTTCAGGTCTTCGTTTAGGTACACCTGCTATGACATCAAGAGGATTTAAAGAAAAAGATTTTCTTAAATTAGCTAAATGAATTCATAAATTATTGTCTCATCCAAAAGATGAACAATTACAACAACAAATTAAATTGGAAATTAGTCAATTTAGTAAAAAATTCCCTCTTAAAAAATCTTATTGACCAGAAAAATAATAAATAAATTAGTGCTCAAATTATTAATTAAAAAATATTTAAAAAACATTTGAAAATGAGGTGATACCCTTTTCTTGAAAAAATTTTTGAGTGTTTTAATTAATTATAATTTGAAATGAATGTTTCCCTAAATTTAATGGGAGACATTCATTT
>NZ_KB911507.1 GCF_000383515.1 Mesomycoplasma hyorhinis ATCC 17981 | reverse complement strand
GCAAAATCAGGCTTTTTAATTTCAATTCCTTTTTTGTATTTTTTTACACATTCTAATTTAAATTCTAATGAATATTTCATAAAAAATCCCTTTTCTATTTTTCTAGGAAAAGGGGATCTGCTCAGTTTAATTCTGTTTTTTTTACTTTTATTTTTTTATCAAATCTTTAAAAAGAAAAGTAATTTTTAAATTTTGTATTATTTTTAAAAAGTAAAAAATTAAAAATTTGCTTTAAAAATGAAGCATTTTTAGAAAAAATGAACTTTTTTTGATACTCTAGACTAAGTTGTTGTATAATTTAACAACTTTTATATCAACTAATGGTATTTAAACAAAATAAAGAAAGGACAAAAATGCCAACACAAACTCAGTTAGTTAATGGAGCGAGAGTTAATAAAGTTAGAAAAATTAATGCTCCTGCATTAAATAAATCTTTTAACTCATTAAAGAAAAAAGAGCATGCATTACCTGCGCCTTTTAAAAGAGGTGTATGTACAAGGGTAGGAACTATGACTCCTAAAAAACCTAACTCAGCTCTTAGAAAATATGCAAGGGTAAAACTTTCAAATGGAATGGAAGTAAATGCTTATATTCCAGGTGAAGGTCATAACTTACAAGAACACTCTGTTGTTTTAATAAGAGGTGGAAAAGTTAAAGATTTACCAGGGATGAGATACCACATTGTTCGTGGAACTCAAGATACAGCTGGTGTAGCTAAAAGAAACCAAGGTCGTTCTAAATACGGTGCTAAAAAACCAAAAGAGAAGAAATAATTAAATAAAAAGGAGACAAAATGTCACGTAGAAAACAGGCCCCTATAAGACAAGTGCTAGCAGATCCAGTTTTTAACTCAAAGTTAATAACTAAAGCTATCAACACAATTATGTTAGATGGTAAAAAATCTACAGCACAAAATATTTTATACTCAGCTTTTAAAATAGTTGCTGAAAAAACAAATAAAGATGCTTTAGAAGTATTTCATGAAGCTATCAAAAATATCACACCTGAATTAGAAGTGCGTTCAAGAAGAGTTGGTGGTTCCAACTACCAAGTTCCTATGGAGGTTTCTAAAAGAAGAAAACAAACACTTTCACTACGTTGATTAATTAACTACGCAAGATTACGTAATGAAAAAACAATGGAATTAAGATTAGCTAACGAAATTATTGATGCTTACAATAAAACTGGTGGATCTATTAAGAAAAAAGAAGATACACATAAAATGGCAGAAGCAAACAGAGCATTTGCTCACTACAGGTGATAATTATGGCAAGAAAATTTGACTTAGTTAACTATAGAAATATAGGAATTATGGCTCATATTGATGCTGGAAAAACAACAACAACAGAAAGAATCTTATTCCACACAGGTAAAATTCACAAAATTGGAGAAACACATGATGGAGTTTCACAAATGGACTGAATGGAACAAGAAAAAGAACGTGGTATTACTATAACTTCTGCTGCTACAACTGCATTTTGAAAAGGTAAAAGAATTAATATTATTGATACACCAGGACACGTTGACTTTACTGTTGAAGTTGAGCGTTCATTACGTGTTTTAGATGGTGCTGTAGCTGTTTTAGATGCACAATCAGGAGTAGAACCTCAAACAGAAACTGTTTGAAGACAAGCTACAAATTACAATGTTCCACGTATTGTTTATGTTAACAAAATGGACAAAGCAGGAGCTAACTTTGAAGCTTCAGTTAAATCTGTTAGAGATAAATTAGGTGGAAATGCTGTTGCTATTCAATTAAACATCGGTTCTGAAAATGATTTTGTTGGTTTAATTGACTTAGTGGAAATGAAAGCATTTAAATACAGCGGAGAAAAAGAAGAAGAAGAATTTGAAATTGAAATTCCTTCAGAATTAAAAGAAAAAGCAGAAATGATGCGTATGGAATTAGCAGAGGCAGTTGCTGATTTTGACGAAGACTTGATGCATTTACTTTTAGAAGGACACAATCCAAACGTAGAACAACTTAAAAAAGCAATTAGACTAGCAACAATTTCAGGACAATTTTTCCCAGCTGTTTGTGGAACTAGTTTTAAAAACAAAGGTGTTAAAAAAATGATTGATGCTGTTATCGATTATCTACCTTCACCTTTAGACGTTCCTGCTATTAAAGCTTATGCAGATGATGAAGAATTTTCAGTAAAAGCTTCAGATGATGAAGAATTTTCTGCTCTTGCTTTTAAAATTATGAATGACCCATTTGTTGGTTCATTAACATTTTTTAGAGTTTATTCTGGTGTTTTAAACAAAGGAACATACATTTTAAACTCAACAAAAAACAAAAAAGAAAGAGTTGGTAGAATCTTAGAAATGCATGCTAACTCAAGAGAAGAAATCAATGAAGTTAGAACAGGAGATATAGGTGCTTTAGTTGGATTAAAAGAGACAACAACTGGAGATACACTTATTTCTGAAAAAGCTAAAGTATTTGTTTTAGAAAAAATGGTTTTCCCAGAACCTGTTATTTCTCAAGCATTAGAGCCAGCTACTAAAGCTGCAGTTGAAAAACTCTCAATTGGTCTACAAAAACTTGCAAATGAAGATCCTACCTTCAAAACCTGAACAGATAACGAAACAGGACAAACAATTATTGCTGGTATGGGAGAGCTTCACTTAGACATAATTGTAGATCGTCTAAAGAGAGAATTTGGTGTAGAAGCTAAAGTTGGAAAACCACAAGTTAGTTACCGTGAAACAATTACCAAATCAGCTGAAGTTGAAGGAAAACACATCAAACAATCAGGTGGTCGGGGACAATATGGACACGTTTGAATTAAATTCGAACCAAACGAAGAAGGTGGATTTAAATTCATTGACAAAATTGTTGGTGGAAAAATTCCTAAAGAATACATTAAATCCATTCAAAAAGGACTTGAAGAAAAAATGCAAATGGGAATTCTTGCAGGATATCCAATGATTGATATTCAAGCAACATTATACGATGGTTCCTATCACGAAGTTGACTCCTCAGAAATGGCTTATAAAATTGCTGCTTCTAAAGCTCTTACAAAAGCAAAAGATGCAATTGGTACTGTTTTACTAGAACCAATTATGGATGTATCAGTTTTTGTGCCAGCTGAATATTCAGGAGATGTTATGGGAGATTTATCTCGTCGTCGTGGACAAGTAAAAGAACAAGAAACACGTGGAGATGGAGCTAATACCATAAGAGCTAATGTTCCTTTAGCTGAAATGTTTGGATACTCAACACAATTAAGGTCTATGACATCAGGTCGTGGAACTTATCAAATGCAATTTGATCACTATGAAATAACACCAAAACAAATTTCAGATCAAATTGTTAAAGAAAGAGCAATTAAAGCTGACGAAGATTAATATAATTAAATAAAATATAATATTTTTATGGCAAATCAAAATCCGCAAACAAATTCAAATTCACAAACAAAATTAGAAAAAAATGCTTCAAATATGAAGCTAAAATTCTGAATTGACTGAAAAAAAGAACATAGAATAAATTTTGTTTTTGCTTTATGAGCTATTATTTCTACTTTTGTAATTATTACAAAAAATATAGCTACAAATTACGTTGAATTTTCTTTACCTAAATTTTATTTTGTTTCATTTGTTTTTTATTTTCAAAATATATCTAGTTTGTTTTATTTTACTTATCAAACTAATATTATTTTTGCAGTTGCACTTTTAATTTATGTTCTTAATCCAAGTAGAAAAAAATTTCAATGACTTTTTTCATCCATTGTTTTATTAACAATTACATTTATAGTTTTTTGAACTTTAATTGCTTGACATTTGGATTTCAAAGCTAATATTTGGGAAACATTACAAACGCTTGTTGTACATTTAGTGAATCCAATATTATCTTTTATAAGTCTTAAATATTTAAAATGTGCATATTCTATTAAAAAATATACTTTTATCTACCCAATTCTTTATTCATTTGGTTATTATCTATTTTGTTGTTTACTTTTCTTTTTTAGTGTAAGACAATATACAAATGTAAATTTTCACAATGATAATAAAATAGTTTATTTCTACACTGGATTAACAATTTATCCTTTTTTGAATTTCTATCATCCTTTTTTCTATTCGGGTACTTCCAATTCAATAGTTATTTTACTAAATCTAATAACTTTAATTTCAATCGCAATTGTACCTTTTATGATTAGTTGATTTTGAATCAAAGTTTATAAAATTAAATACCATTCTTTGAAAATAAGACAACAAATTAATCGTATTTATAAAAAAACAAAAAAATACTTAATTAAATTTAAAAAAGAACATTTTCAAAAATAATTTGTTATTACAATTAAAAAATCAGATTATTAAATGAGCAAATCCCCTTTTCCTAGAAAAATAGAAAAGGGGATTTTTTATGAAATATTCATTAGAATTTAAATTAGAATGTGTAAAAAAATACAAAAAAGGAATTGAAATTAAAAAGCCTGATTTTGCTAATACAAGTCAGAAAAATTTTTTAAATCAAGTAAATTTTTGAGAAAAAATTTATGACAAATTAGGAGTTGAAGGTCTTAAGAAAAAACCACGAAATAAAAAGTGAACTATAGATCAAAGATTAAACATAGTTAAAAGATTTTTAGCTGGTGAACCAATTGTTAAAATTTCACTTGAAAATAATCTTAATCCAAGTCTAATATCTTT
>NZ_KB911506.1 GCF_000383515.1 Mesomycoplasma hyorhinis ATCC 17981 | reverse complement strand
TTAGCAAAATCAGGCTTTTTAATTTCAATTCCTTTTTTGTATTTTTTTACACATTCTAATTTAAATTCTAATGAATATTTCATAAAAAATCCCCCTTTCTATTTTTCTAAGAAAAGAGGATCTGCTCACTCGCAGTTTTTTATTATATTTTTCTTTATTTTTAAAGCTATTTTGCAAATTTTTGCATAATAAAATCCAAATCTAAATCTTTTGTGGATTTAACAACTAAATCAGCTGTTTTAAAAGTAGGATCTAATTCTTGTGAAATTACAACTGCAATCATATTAGCATTTTTAATAGCCATAACTCCAGCAGGAGCATCTTCAAATCCTATGCATTCTCTTGGATCTAAATTTAGTCCTTGTGCTGCTTGGATAAAAATGTCTTTAGCTGGTTTTCCATTTTTAACATTTGCAGGATTTACTATAAAATCAAAGAAATGTTTAATTTCTAATTTTTCTAAAATCGTTGGTGCATTATGGCTACTTGAAGCAATCGCTAATTTTAAATTTCTTGATTTTGCTTTAGAAATGAAGCTAAAAATATTTTCTAATAAAGAATTTTTATTAATATGTGTTTGTAAAAGTTTTTTATAAAATTCATTTTTTTCTTCACAAATACTTGCTAATTGTTCATCTGTTAAAGCAAGTTTGTTTTTTGAAATATTAATAATTGCTTTTAAAGTATCTAAACGAGATAAACCTTTTAATTTTTCATTATCTTCTTTTTTGTAATCAATATTTAATTTTTTAACTATTTCTTTTCAAGCTATAAAATGTAATTCAGCTGTATCAGTAATTACACCATCTAAATCAAAAATAAAGCCTTTAATCATATTTTACCTCAAAAGTTTTTGCTTGTTTTTCTACAGTAGTTGGCACTTTATTAATGTAAATAAATCCTTTAAATTCCTTTTGAGAAATGTTTTTAATTGAAAAATTTTCTTTATTAACACTAACTTCAAATAAACAATTTTGATATAAAAATCTATAAACTAATTTATCTCAAGCAGAAGGTAAAATTGGATCTAAAAATAATTTATCATCATGTCAATCTAGTCCACCAAAGCCAAAAACTATCATTTGATAAATAGCAGCTAGTGAACCAGCGTGAATTCCAGCATCTGAAGTATTCATTTGTGGTCCAAGATCAATATTTATTCCGTATTTAAAAAGTTGGTAAGCTTTTTCAACCATTTTTAATCTAGCTGCTTCAATAGTATAAGTAGCTGGTGAAAGTGAAGAATCATGAGTGGTAATTTCTTCATAATAATTGAAATTTTTCCTTCTTATTTCTTCATTATAAAGATGTGGAAGTAAATTTAATAATAAAACCACATCAGCTTGTTTGACTAATTGAGAAGCTAAACGTTTGTGTCCCTCTTTAGTTGAAAAAAGTTTTTTACCAGCATCACCTAACATTTGAAAAGGGCGAACATCAATTTTATCCAGTTTTAAAAACTGATCATTTTCAGCAATGATTAAGTCTTTATTTGGCTGTTGTTGAATTAATTTTTTAGAAACAAGTTTGAGTTTTTTCTCATTAATCGGATAAGGAATTTTTTGCTTGATTTTTTCTCAGATTTTTACTTTATTTTTCTTCAAGAGTTTGATATATTTCAAAGCTAAATCAATATTTTGTTTAGCAAACATATTAATATAAGCGTTGTTATCTATGTTTCCTTTATATTCATTTGGCCCCATAACATCTAAAATAGCAAATGAACCATCTAGTTGTAATTCAGCTCGATTAGAATAAAAAATAGCTGTGTCAATTATCATTTCATAACCCATTTTGTTCATAAATTCTTCATCTTTGCTAATTTGATAATATTGATTTACAGCATAAGCAATATCAGCTGATACATGAATTTCTTGTCTTCTTGAAGCAATTGGAACTTGTTTTCCACTAACTACATCAACTTGACCTCAATAAGGACAAACTTCACCATCTGTTGGTCAAGCCATTTCCCAAGGAAATTGTGCTCCTTCTAAGTTGCTTTCTTGTTGTCTTTCTTTTACTTCTTTTGCTTTGGCTCTTGCGCCTTTGATTCCTTTATATCTATAAGTTAAAAGGTTTTTCACAATTTTTGGTTCATTAAAAAGATAAATAGGATTGATAAAAAATTCTGTATCCCAATAAGTATGTCCTTGATAACCTTCGCCGGATAGACCTTTTGCACCAACGTTCATGTTTGTTGAATGTCTTGGGACAAAACCATTTAGATGAAAAATAGCGAAATCCAAAGCTAGTAAATCATACTTACTTTGTTGATCTTGACCTTCAATTTGAACAAAAAATTGATTTCAAACTCTTTGGTGCATCTTCTCAATTGAAGCTTTTTTTAATGTTTTATAACGTGAATTTAGTAGTAATTGATGTTTTTCATCAGCTCTTTGTTTTACTTGTTGTTTGTCTAAAAGACTATGTTTTCCATCTACAGAGCTATGAACTGACATTAGTTTTTCTAAAACTATAACATCACCTGGTTTTACTTTAAGTTTTATTTTAAAACCTAAATAACGGCGTTTCATTTCAACAATGTAGTTGTCATTTACGCCTTTAATTTGTTGACCATTTAAATAAAGTTTAGAAATCAAATTGTGAATTACTCAACGTTTAGAAAAAGTAGTTTGTTGTTCCATTTGAATTGATTCTGTTGTTGGTCGAGTTTTAAAACCTTCACCAAAGTGTTGAGTTCCTGTGTTTGTTACTTGGG
Organism: Mesomycoplasma hyorhinis ATCC 17981; assembly: GCF_000383515.1. Classification (GTDB taxonomy): domain Bacteria; phylum Bacillota_I; class Bacilli_A; order Mycoplasmatales; family Metamycoplasmataceae; genus Mesomycoplasma; species Mesomycoplasma hyorhinis. The sequence continues at coordinate 5,364 of NZ_KB911506.1, read as the reverse complement.
CGTTAATGGCTGGTTTTAAAATAATTTCTACTTCTTGGTTATTGGTGGTTTGTTCAACTTTTATTTCTATTTTTTGTGCATACACATATCTATCGTCATGAGAAACAAAACGTTCAAAATGTAATAAAAATTTCCCGTATTTTCTTCTTATTTCTAGATTTCTTTCTAAAAAACCATCTCTAATTCAAAGAGTTTTGTTGTATTTATCTTCAGTTTTAACTTCAAATTCTTCTGATTCAATTATAATGGGTGTGCTCATTAAATCAGCTAAGTTTACAAGTTCGGGAACATCAAATTTTGTATCTTGATTGAAAATTCCGTTGACATAAAATCCTTCTTTGTTATAAGAAGTTCTTTCTTCATCTGCACTTCTAATTCCCATGTGACCATTTGCAAGGCTAAAAATAGATTCAGTTTTTGCTGTTAGAGCTTTATTGAACTTGACTTGTGATACTCTTTTGTTATCAAGATCATAATTTAAATAAGACATGATATTCCCTTTAATTTATAGTTGTTTTTTTATTAAAATAGACTCAAAAGGCCTAAAAACACTTTTAACAATTTTTTTATCTTTATAAGAACTAAGTAGTTGAAAATTGTTGTGGAATTGAGCTTTAATTTCTTTAGAAGTTAGATTTAAATAAGCAATAATTGCTTCATTTTTATAGCTTCTTTTAATCATTACTAATCCATTATCAAGAACTTGACACTCAGATGTTCCATATATTAAAACATCGTGAAATTCTTTTTTTCTTATCTTAATTAGCTTTTGATAAAAGTAAAAAATACTATCACGATCTTTTAATGCTTTTTCAACATTGATTTTGCTTGATCTTCTTCCTGTTTTTAACCAAGGTGTTTTTGAAAGATTAAATCCAGCATTTGTTGAACTATCTCATTGCATTAAAGAACGACCTGCATCACGTGAGTTTATATTCATATATTTGAAAAATTCATCTTCACTATAAATTTTTTCTTTGTCTACTAAAGAAGCAAATCCATTAAAAATATCTACATCTCTAAATTGACTTCTTTTTTCAAAATGAGTATTTAATAACCCAATTTCTTCACCATAATAAATGCAAGGAATTCCTTTTAAAACAAAGAGCATTAGTGCATGTGTTTTAGCTGATTCTTCTCTAAAAATATTTTCATCACCTCAGCGAGATACACTTCTAGAAGTATCGTGATTGGATAAAAAATTAGTAAACATATGAGGTTTTATTTGTTGATTATGTTGAAAAGGTTGTTGTTGAATAATAAAGTTTTTGTAATCTCAATTAGCATCAAAACCATTTCTTCCTGTTTGTTTACCTCAGCCAATTCATCATCAAGAAAAGTTGTAAAAATTTTGTGAAACTTGATTTTGTCCAGCTCCGTAATTTAAAATTTCATCAGCAGTTATACCAGAAGCTTCACCTAAAGTATAAGCATCTGGTTTGTCAGAAAATGCTAATTTATTAAATGTTTTTAGATACTCAACAGCCCCTACATTTCAAGCAAAATAAGGATTTTGATCTACATTTTCAAAGGTTTTTGAGACATGTTTAATAGCATCGAGTCTAAATCCTCTAACTCCTAATTTATATCAAAAATTAATAACATCAACCATTGCTTTAATAGTGTTTGGATGTGATCAATTCAAATCAACTTGTTCTTTAGAAAACAAATGAAAATAATATTTTTTAACACTAGGAACATACTCTCAAGCTGAACCACCAAAAATACTTGTTGCTTTTTGTTCTTCACTTGTTAGTTTTTCTCTTCAAATGAAATAATCATGCTCGAGATTTTGAGTGGATAAACAAGCTTTTTTAAATCATTTGTGGTTATTGGATACATGATTTAAAACAATATCCATTATGATATCAATACCTAATTTTCTGGCTTGTGTTGCTAGTTCTTTAAAATCTTTTAAGCTACCGAATTGTTTTCAAACTGATTTATAATCTAAAACATCATATCCTGCATCAACAAAATCAGTTTTATAAATTGGACAAAGTCAAATAGCATTAATTCCTAATTTTTTTAAATAAGGTAATTTTAAAGTTATACCTTTTAAATCACCATTACCATCATTGTTTGAATCATAAAATGAACGTGGAAAAATTTGATAAATTATTTTATCTTCTAATTTAATTGTTTTCATTATATCTCTTTATTAAAATGGATGAATTAGCTTCTAAAATTCCCCTTTTATGCTTGATTTTTGAAGAAAATAAGACTTTATCTTTTAAAGACACATTATAATTAAAATTTTCTTTTGAGAAGTTGTGTATTACTTCGACAACTTCTTGATTTTGCTTGATTTGATAACTAATTATTGCCTTATTTTTATCAACTTTTAAAAAGGTTAAATTATCTTTAATTTCTTGATTAGTTGCTAGTCTAAAAAAGTTGGTTCTAGCTCTAAATTTATTTAATTTAGCTATAAAAATGAAGACAAATTTATAAACTAAGTCATTTTTTAAATGATCTCATTTTAAACCATTTGTATAATCTGAAGTTTTATAAGAATTAGGATGATAAGACAAATTATCTGGTTGTTCATTGAAATCATCATATGAAGAAACAACACATCTATTTGAATCTTCACCTGAAAGATCACATGGTTTTGATTGTAACAGTTCGCTACCTGCAAGCATTAATTGTCTACCTTGAGCAAAAACACTCATCATCAGTGCTTGACGATAAATTTCGATTCTTTGTTTTAAAGATAAATTTTGACTCGCAGTTATATTGATTTTATCTCATAAAGTAAAACCATCGTGACAAGCAATGTAATTTAAAACCATTGAAATATCTTTAGCTCATAAAGAATAATTATTTGCAGCATGGAAAATATTTTTGAAATCATAATCTTGAATATTTCCTACAATTGAACTAACAAAATTTTTAAATAAGTCTTTATTTTGTTTGATAATTAAACCAGATTCTACACTTGGATCATCACTACCTTTAATGCTGTTTCTTATAGTATCGTTAAAATAAGCAAAGGATAAATTATTAGAATTAACTCCTTTTATATATGATTTTTCATAATCGAGATCACTAAAAGGTCAAGCTTCTCCGTGCAAGATAATATTAGAATTTATCTTTCTTAGCTCTTGAGTTAGTTGATCAATGGTTTCTTTATGCATAAAACAAGATAAATCAAATCTAAATCCATCAACATTAAATTCTTTAGCAAAATATTTTAAAGAATCAATTATTAATTTTTTAGTCATAAAACGTTCATCAGCAAGTGGCGGATATTTTACAGGTTTTATTTTGGCTTGATTTCTGAAGTAATAATTTTTTATTACGTTGTTTAAAATGTTGTTAGTAAACATATGATTATAAACTACATCTAAAATAATTCCTATACCATTTTTGTGTGCTAGATTGACAAAGTTTCTAAATTCTTTTATCCTTGCATAAGGATTACTTGAATCAGAAGAATAAATCCCATTAATTGAAAAATAACTATGTGGATCATATCCTCAGTTATAATTTGTACTTCATTTTTTAGCTTGTGATTTATAAATAATTTTTTGATCTTGATCATTAACACTAAAAGCTGAACAAATTGGCAGAAGCTGAATGTGTGTAAAACCTAATTTTTTAACATAAGAAAAAATATCAGCTTCAATTAGAGCATTAAAAGTTCCTAGTTTATTTTTAAAAAGGTTTTGATCTTTTAAACTAGTAAAATCTCTAACATGAAGCTCATAAATATTCGCATCTGTGTGATTATTTTTTTTATAAATAAGTTTTTTAGGTTTTTGTCCAGCAAGAGTGGATTTTATATTAATTAAAGCTCCAAAACCTACTTTATTTTCATCTTCTTCTCAGTTAAAAGTTGCAAGTGAAATAGCATAGGGATCTAGAGCAAAAGTTATTTTATTTTTGTTATGAAATATTTTATATTGATAATATAATCCTTCAAATTTTAAAGGAATAAAAGCACTTCAAACATTAGATTTTTTTGTTGCTAAAAAACTAGTTACAGGAGTTGAAAAATTACTTTTATCAAAGATTAAAATTTCAACTTTTTTAGCTAGTGGTTGTCATAATTTTACACTGATTTTATTACTTAAAAATTTGATACCTAAATCAGATTTTTTATACGAATATTCTTTATCAAAATCATCAAAAAAAGCTTTATTTTTCACATTGAAAATTATAGTTTAAAACTAAGTAGTAAATTATAAAAATTCTGGATTCTTGATGTATCAAAAATTAGAAAAAAATTAGCTTTTTTGCTTCAAAAATGAAGCAAAAAGAAAAATTATTGTTTTAATAATGAACAGATAATTCTTGGTGAAAAAATAAAAAATGCTCTGGTTTTACATAGTATTTTCCAGCTATGCAAACACCTATTTTGTCATAACCTCAAAAGGTAATTACAACCATATTTTCTAATCCAAATTTTGCTACTTTTTCATATCTTAATTCATATACAATATTTTTGATTTGACTTTTTTCATTTAAGATCGCAACTAGTGGTCTATTTAAGTCCAAAACTTCGTCTTTTTCTAAGTCATTTTCAGATATAAAAACTTCTGCATCAGCTATATGTTCACCTTCTTTAAAAAGCTGTTTTTCGTAATATCTATAACCATTAATAAAGTTGATTTTTCTAGATTCAAATCATTGAGGAATTTTTTGTTGTTTTTGTGTTGCTTCAATTTTATCCACATGCAGTAAAAATGAAATGGGTTTTATGAAATTGTGAAAATTTTCAGCTATAAAATAACCTTTTTTTGGCACAGCATAAATTGCACCAATGGAAAATAATCTTTGATACACTCTAATTACAACAGTTCTTGAACAAGAAAATTTATCCATTAGTGCATGTTCGGAAGGAAGAGGACGGTTTAATCTTCCTCTTTTGGAATTAATAATTGAAATCAGATAATCTATTACTAAATTGGTCTTTGTTTTTGCGTTTTCTTTGTTATTTTCTTGTGCGCTTAAAAAATCTCTAACATATTTTTGTTCATTATTCATAGCATATATTTTAACAATTTTAATTAAAAAAATGAGAGAAAAATGAGGTGATACCCTTTTCTTGAAAAATTTTTGAGTGTTTTAATTAATTATAATTTGAAATGAATGTTTCCCTAAATTTAATGGGAGACATTCATTTTATTTTATCTTTAATTCGTTTGTAATTGTAATAATAAATATAATTTGCAATTGCTTTGTGAAATTATTTAAAAGTTAAAAATTCTTTTTCGCGACCATAAAAACATTCTCTTTTTAATGTCCCAAAAAACGATTCAATAACGCTATTATCTAAACAATTTCCTTTTCGAGACATGGACTGAGTTATTCCTTTTTGTTTTAATTTTTCTGAAAATTGTTTATGTTGATATTGTG
>NZ_KB911505.1 GCF_000383515.1 Mesomycoplasma hyorhinis ATCC 17981 | reverse complement strand
TTAGCAAAATCAGGCTTTTTAATTTCAATTCCTTTTTTGTATTTTTTTACACATTCTAATTTAAATTCTAATGAATATTTCATAAAAAATCCCCTTTTCTATTTTTCTAAGAAAAGGGGATATGATCAATGTGATTTTTTTTATGAAAAAACTTTACTAATCTAAATTCAAAGAATAATAACACTTAAAAATTATTTATTTTTTTAATTTAATTAAATATTTTAAAAAATAATATAATTAAAACAAGAATTAAAAAAATAACATAAACAAATCTAAAAAAGAAGACAAAATAAGGAAAAAATCCATATACATTTGGTTTAAAATAATTTGAATATTTATTTCAAAATTTAATTTTCTTTATATATTTTGTTTTTTTAATAAAAATTCAAGAATAGGAGGATTATATGAACAAAATTAAAAAATTTTTTAAACTTTCATTTGCGATAGGTACAATAACTTCGTTAGTTTTTTTACCTATTTTTTCATTTAATCAAAATAAAAACTTGATTAATAATGAAAAATTAGCAACAATAAATTTTGCTAGTAAAAAATTTGTAGTTAATGAATGAAACATTCCCACACCCAAATCTATTAATGTAAAAAATTCGTCAAAAGTAGTCTCTGATAATATTGAATTGAAAATCTATTTGGATGTTTTTAAAGAGAAAGGCAATCTAGAAGAAAGAATAGATTCACTTTTAAATAAAATAAAAAATGGCTTCAAAATTAAAAACATAAAATGAAAAATCAAAACCAGTAAATTACTCCCTATTGTTTGGTTTTACTTTAATAATGTAGAAAAATCCAAAGAATTTATTGAATATGTAGAATCACTAGATTTTGTAAAAAGAATTGTTTTTTATAAAAAAGTTCTTTCCAAAAATAATAGTTTACATTCAAAAAACCATCCAAATTCAAAATTTAGTTTATGAGTTAATGATTATAAAAATAATAATTTTTCCGATGTAAATAGTAATTTACTTTTAAAACAAATAAATTTAAATTTCTACAGAAATATAGAACTAAATAATTTGTATCCTAGTTCTAAAGTAGGGGTTTTAGAAGTAGGATTTTCTACTTTATCTAATAAATATAAATTTAAAAATTCATCTCAAATAAAACTATTTGGACCTGAAAATACAAGTGAGCATCATGGAACTGATGTGTCTATAATTGCTTCTGGAAAAAATGGAATAAATCAGAATAGTCAAATTTATTTTTCTAATTTTATTGATAATTCTTCTTGACAAAATGCTATTGAATGATTGGTGTTAGAAAATAACGTAAGAGTAATAAATCACAGTTATGGATCTACCTCTATAAATCCTATAAATTATAATGATGAAAGTTTCTTTATAGATTATATTTCCAGAAAATATGGTGTAGTAAATGTTTTTGCTGCTGGTAATGGTTATGATAATCCAGACAAAGATAGTAAATGAATAGATAAAAAACAATTAGCATATAATGCAATTTCTGTGGGTTCCACAAAATATAGACATAATGTAAATGATGATTTTGAAATTTCATATTTTTCTAATAGAGATTTGGAACCAAATCATTTAGATTTACCTAAACCTTTAGTGGTAGCTCCTGGAGAAATAATTTTACAAAATTCTGAAACTATACTAGGTACTAGTTATGCTGCTCCAGTGGTTACAGGTGCTATATCTAATATTTTTAAAAAATTCAGATATTTAAATAACGATACTTATAGAGTGCCAATTGCAATGTCTATTTTAGCTTCTTCAGCACATTTACCTAAATATAAAATTATAAATAAAAAAAGTAATGGTTTTGATAAAACTTATGGAGCAGGATTGATTGATTTCGAAAAAATGATAGAAGCTGCTGAAAACATTCACACAATGTCAGTTTCTAAAAATGATAATGAAGCAATTATATACACAAGTAAAATTTTAGCTTTAAATCCTGGTCAACAATTAAATATTGCACTTAGTTGAATGTTTAACGCTGGATTACTAAAAGAAAACGAAAATAAACCAGAGTTACAACATCCAAGTTGATGAGAATGACTTTTCCCAACATTAGCACTTGTAAAACAAACTGCACAGGGAATCGATTATGAACTAAAGTTAAAAGAGTGAAAAAATCAACATATAAATGAAAATAGATTACAACTAGAAGAAACAAACAGTAGACAACAACATAATTTATTCTCTGATTATGATTTAGTTTTAGAAAAAATCAACGATAAAGGGGAATGAGAATCAGTATTTTCTTCTCAAAGTATAAGAAGTAATATTGAATTAATTAAATTTAAAACCAGGGACTTCGGATTGTATAGATATGTAGTTAAAAAATATAAAACTACTTTATTTAACAATTCAATAGATGATTCAATTGCCTTAACACACACAATAACAAAGGAAAATTAATATGAAAAATAGAAAAAATATTTCATCTTTTTTAGGAATTTTCGCCTCAATTATTTTAGTTCCTATTACTTCTTTTTTAATGTTGTCATGTGAAGGAAATCAAGCAATTAAAATGAATAACAGAAAATTTTTGAGTAGCCAAAAAATAGGATCATCTGATTTTTTAAATCCTTCAAATAAAATAGACATTGATTCTACTATTACAAGAAAAGACACAAAAATTGATGACAACCTAAATAATCATACATCTGAATCAAATGATGAATTTGATAGCAAGTTAAGAGAAGCAAAAAGAAAAGTTAAAGATGACTTTTTTAATAATGTAATACTCAAAAAAGTGAATGATAATTTTGAAGAATATCAACAAAAATATTTTATGCATACATATTTACTTAATGAGAATACACTTCAATATATTGATGAATTTGACAAAAAGTTTTCAAATGATTTTTTTAGTTATTTAGATGATTCACAACTTTCTGAAAATGAAAAAAAAATTAGAAAAGAAAATAAAGAAAAATTTAGAAATTTTTTTACTTCCAATAAACCTACTAATTATATTCTTAAAACAAAAGAAGAATTTGACAATTTAAATACAAGTATTTTAAAACCTATTTTTCAAGATTATTTAAATAAGTTTTTTTCTAACAAAAACATAGAACAAGTATTAAATGAATATAATTTTTATTATTTTGCTGGTAATAGTGTTATTTATTCAGATTATCTACGAAAACAAGATATAGGTTGATGATATTTTGATTCAATCAAGTCTAAAAAAATATATTTTGTAGTACCGCAACGACCTGATGAAGTTCCAGCAAGACTTTGATATAATGGAGCACAAATTAGTATTATAGCTTTAAAAAAATCTGAAAATGTTTCATTTTTTAAAAGTTCTGATATTGGTAAAGTTATAGAATTAGTTCGAGTGTAATTTTTATTATTAAGATTGAATTTGCTTCAAATTTTAAGAAAGTTTATAAAAACTATAAAGAGAGATTAATTTGAAAAATAAGAAAAAATAAATTTATATTCTATAAAGATTTTGGGCTTAATATTTTCAATCCCATCTATAAGTGCTTTAACAATAGCGTGTGACTTTAATGCTATAAATAAAATTAAATCTAATAAATTTGCTAATAAAGACAAAGTGGACTCTTCTGACATTCTCACTTCTAATCTAGAAAATACATTATCTGAGACTACAAATCTTTCCCGCCCAAAGTCAGATGATTCAACTAATAATAGCACTATAAAACAAGATGATAATATAACAAATATTACAGATTCAGATGAGGAAAATAAAAATCTATTTGAAGGACTAAATTTTGATCAAGTGAATAAATTACTTCAAGAACAAAGAATAATCTCACAAGAGAAAAAAGAATTTTTTGAAAATAAAATTTTAAAAAATATTAATAAAAATTTTAAAGAATATCAGAAAAAGTATTTTATGAATTCATATTGACTTCATAGAGAAATGCTTAAATTTTTAGATAAACAGATCAAGATTTAAAAGATGATATGCGTTGAAGTTCACTATCTGAATCAGAACAAAAAATACAAGATGCAAATATATTAAAGTTTGAGAATTTTTTTAAACATAATAGACAATCTCATTTTATTCTCGAAAACAAAAAAGAATTTGATAATTTAATTTCTGATATTTTAAAACCTATTTTTTAAGATTATTTAAATAATTTCTTTCTAAACACAAATTTTGATCAAGTATTAAAAGAATATAATCTATATTATTTTGTGGGTGAAAAACTTATATATGAATATCATGTTTCAAAAGAAGATTTAGGTTGATGATGATTTGATTCATACCGTCTAAAAAATTATTTTTTGTAAATCCTCAACTACCGGAAATGATGAATATGAGACTTCCATTTACCGGAGTTCAAATCAGTATTGTTGCTTTTAAAAAATCTGAAAAAATTAATTTTTTTTAAAAATGATGAAATTACAAAAGTAATTAAATTGATTTAAAAATTTAAAAAAATAAAACAAAATAGGTAGAAAGATCTATATACCTTTAATTTAAAATAATTTGAATTTTCTTTATATATTTTGTTTTTATTTAATAAAAAATTAATAACAGGAGAAATATATGACCAAAATTAAAAAATTTTTTAAACTTTCATTTGCGATAGGTACAATAACTTCGTTAGTTTTTATACCTATTTTTTCATTTAATCAAAATAAAAACTTAATTAGTAATGAAAAATTAGCAACAATAAATTTTGCAAGTAAAAAATTTGTAGTTAATGATTGGAAAATTCTAAGTTCCAAATCTACTGATGGAAAAAAATTATCAGACAAGGTATCTGATACAATTGAATTAAAACTATATTTAGATGTTTTTAATGAAAAAGGAAATTTAGATGAAAGAATAGATTCTCTTCTAAATAAAATAAAAAGAGGCTTTAAAAACAAAAACATAAATTGAAAAATTCAAACTAGTGCAATGCTACCTATTGTTTGATTTTACTTTAATGATGTAGAAAAATCTAAAGAATTTATCAAATATGTAGATACATTAGATTTTGTAAAAAGAATTGTTTTTTATAAAAAAGTTATTATCAAAAATAATGATGTAGTTTCCCAAAATGAACATAATGGTTATTATATTTCTAGATTTTCAGACATTAATAAAAAACTACTTTTAAAAGAAATAAATTTAAATCCTGAAAAGCAAACAGAATTTTTTAAATATCACAGAAAAGGTTCAAAAATAGGAATTTTAGAAGTAGGTACAACTCAATTACAAAGAAATTATAAATTTGTACATACACCTGAAGTTAAATTATTTACTCCAGAAAATTTAAATGATACACATGGGACTGATGTATCAATGGTTGCAGCAGGTAAAAACGGAATAAATTCAAATGGACAAATTTATTTCACAAGTTTTAGTTCTAATAACTTTAATTGACAAAACGCTCTTGAATGATTGGTTTTAAAAAATAATGTAAAGTTTATTAACCATAGTTATGGACCCACTGCTGATCACTCTCTCCCTTATAATGATGATAGTTTTTTCATAGACTATATTTCAAGAAAATATGGTGTAGTTAATGTTTTCGCTGCTGGAAATGGTCATAACAAACAAAATAAAAAAGGCAAATGAATTGACAGCACTCAATTAGCATATAATGCAATTTCTGTCGGATCAACAAAATATAGAGAAAACTCTTTTTTAAATGACATTGAAATTTCGAACTTTTCTAACAGAGAACTAGAGTCTAACCATTTAAGCTTACCTAAACCTTTAGTTGTTGCACCAGGGGAGATACTCTTAGAGAATAATGGTGAAATCAGAGGTACTAGTTTTGCTGCTCCTGTAGTTACTGGTGCTATTTCATATATTTTTGATAAATTTTCTTGATTAAATAATGATCAATTTAGAGTACCATCTGCAATGTCTATTCTAGCTGCCTCTGCACATTTACCTAAATACAAAAATTTAAATAAAAAGGGAAATGGTTTTGATTCAACTTATGGAGCAGGTTTAATAGATGTTGAAAAAATGCAAGAAGCAGCTTGAAATATTAATACTAAATCTGTTATTAAATCCGATGTGGATGGCGTCATATTCGAAAGCTCACATTTAAATTTACAAGCTGGAGAACAAATAAATATAGCACTTAGTTGAATGTTTAACTCAGGATTGCTAAAAGAAAACGAGAATAAACCAGAATTACAACATCCAAATTGATGAGAATGATTATTTCCAACATGAGCACTTGCAAAACAAACTGCTCAGGGAATTGATTATGAACTAAAACTAAGTGATTGAAAAAGTAAACATATAAACGAAAATAGATTGAAACTTCAAGAAACTAAAAAACGTCAAAATCAAACTTTATTCACTGACTATGATTTAGTATTAGAAAAATTAGATAGTAGAGGATATTGACAAAGTGTAAGTTCATCATTAAGTATCAACAGTAATGTAGAATTAATTAAATTTAAAGTTCAAGATTCTGGAATTTATAGATATATAGTTAAAAAATACAAAAGTTCTTTATTTGAAAATTCAGTAGATGATTCTATTGCAATGACACATACTGTATTTAAGGAAAACTAATATGAATAAAAAGAGGAAAATATCTTTGCAAATTCGCAAAATTTTATCAAGTGTTGTCTTAATTCCAACAATAGGATTGTTTACTTTAGCATGCAAAAATAAAGAGTTTTTAAACCAAGAAAAAGATAATTTTTTTGATAATAATGTAGTAAAAAAAATTAATGATAATTTTGAAGAATATCAAAGAAAATATTTTATGAATTCATATTGACTTCATAGAGAAACGCTGAAATATTTAGATAAAGTTGAGCAACCATTTCCATCCGAATTTTACTCTAAATCAAATTTAAGTGAAAATGAACAAAGAATTCAAAATGAAAATCAACAAAAATTTGATAATTATTTTAAAACAAATAAGGCTACTAATAACACACTAAAAACCAAAGAAGAATTTGAAAATTTAGATTCAAATATTTTAAAACCTATTTTTAAAAATTATTTAAGTAAATTTTTTCCTAATCAAAATATAGAACAAATTTTTGATCAATATAATTTATATTATTTTGTAAAAGAAAGTGAAATATATTCATTTGGTCTTTCAAAAACAGATTTAGGTTGATGATGATTTGATTCATTAAAATTCAATAAGCTATATTTTATAGAGCCTCCACAACGTCCCATAGTTCATACTATGGTTCCATATACAGGCGCACAAATTAATATTGTTGCTTTTAAAAAATCTGAAAATATAGAATTTTTTGAAAGTAGCAACATAGATACCATTATGAAATTGATTTAAATATAATTTCGTATTTTCTAAATTAGCTAGAATTAAAAATTTAAAAAATAAATTTAGTAGTAAGTCAATTTGTTTGAAATATTACAATTCCAGATTTACTAATTTGCTTTAAAAATGAAGGAAAATGCAAATTTAAATATATTTTTTCAATAAATTAAAAAAATTTGTACACTGTAAGAAAGGATTAAAATATGTCTAAAACGAAGAAAATTTTATTACTTTTATCAACAATTATTTCTGTTTCTATATCTGCTGTTTCCATTTATTATTTAAGTTTATATTATAAACTTGATCAACCCAACTATGTTAATCTATCAGATGAAGAAGAAAAACAGTTAATCTATTTAAAAAATTCATTTAATGAATTTATATTTAAAAAAATTCAAAATAATTTTAATAAATATCAAAAAGAATATTTCATGAGTACTTATTGAGTTAATCAAGATACTTTAGAAAGTAGTGACCAACTTGATTCTCACATCCAAAAAACAAAATCCAATACAGATGAAGAAAAAAATAAAATTCAAGAAAACATAGATAAATATTCAGATTTTTTTAACAAAAATAAAGAAATCCCTCGTACATTAACTTTAGAAACAGAGTTTGATAATTTAGATTCGAACATTGTAAAACCTGTATTTGAAAAATATTTAACAAAATTTTTTCCTAATCAAAGTGTAGAGCAAGTACTACAAACGTATAACTTATATTATTTTGTAAAGAATAGCTCTTTCTCGAATTTCACATTAAGCTCTTCTAGAATGGGTTGATGGAATCTAGATTTTCTTAAAGATAAAAAATTATATTTTGTAAATTATTATCCATGACTGCAAGAATCAAGCGATACCAATAATGGTGCAACTATAAGTATAATAGCCTTTAAAAAAGAAGACAATATTGTCTTTAATAATGAAACAGATTGAAAAACTCTTTTACAAGAATGGAAGGGGCTACCTTGAGACAAAAAAACAAATGAAAATTAAAGTTTTCTTGATTTGCTAATGATATTAGCCAAGAAAAAAGAACTAAAATAACAAAACCTATCAAAATCTCACTGTTAGTTTTATGAGCTTATTTGATACTATTTACAATTTCGATGAGTAGTGTAGCTTTATTCTTGTGAAATCGTTTTCCGCAAGAGCAAAAATATAAAATAGATTTAAATTTATTAAAAACCAAAACTTATCAACAATCATTTTTAAAAAATTATTTCAATAATTTCTTTCTTAAAAAAAGCGAAGACAACTTTGCAGAATATCAAAAAAAATATTTTATGAATTCATATTGAATTTTTAAAGACACTTTAAAAAGTAGTGATAAATTAAATTCAAATGTAAAAGAATTTGTTGCTGATTCAACTATAAACAACAATTCAATAAAAGAAAATGGACAAAAATTTGATAATTTTTTTGCTCAGAATAAATTTAAAACTTTTACATTAACAAATGTAAATGAATTTAATAAACTAGATTCTAATGTCTTAAAGCCAGTATTAGAAAAATATATAAATAAATTCTTTGAAAATCAAAGCATTGAAAATATATTGTCAAAATATAATTTATATTTAGCAGTAGAAAAACTTAATTTAAGCTTTTTTAACCTTTATTCTTCTAATATGGGTCAGTGATATTTAGATTTTGAAAAATTTAAAAAACTATATTTTGTAAATAGCAATAGCAATAATTTAATTGCTAGAATCGAAAATAACAAAGGAGCTCAAATCAGTGTTATTGCCATTAAAAAAGAAGAGCAAATTACATTATTTCAAGAAACTGATATAGAAAAAGTAATGAAAGATTTAGGGAAAATATAAAAAAATTATTTAATTTTTAAAAGTATTATTAAGTATTTACAACTGATTAAATACAACTGCAAATCGTAAGTTTTAATAAAAAAAATCCTTCAAAATGAGCATTTCCCCTTTTCTATTTTTCTAAGAAAAGGGGAAATGCTCATTATTATAGATTTTTCTATTTCTGATGCAGAGTTAGAAAACCAATTATTTAAAATAGCATTTTTGACTTATCTAGGATTTAATAATAATGAAGATTAAAAAACCTCTTATTAAAAAATAATAAAAGGTTTTTTAATTAATTCATGAATTTTTATTAATCTTTTTATTTGATGTGTCTTGTTAATGTCTAAGATTTTTTGATTGTGGATTTTCAAATTCTTCTGCAAGATCAGGATGTTCTTTTTTAAGCACTAAAATTTGAAATTTTTTATAACTTGTAGTAGTAATTAGAAATTTAATAATTGATATAACAAGAACTACAAAGCATATAAAAGTAAAAATTACTAATAATAAATATACAATAGCAATTCCACCAATTGCATTTGCATAATGTGGTTGTGCAAAAATTGGTTCCATAATTTTTCTCCTTTTGATTTTTTTAAGTTTTTTCTATTTGGTATAGAAAATACTTCTTAGTAATTATATATATATATATATATATATATATATATTCCAAGTAATTTATAAAATAGTTAATAAATGTAAATTACAAAAAAACAATATACTTTAAAAGAATTATTTAATTTTTATGTAAGTGATTAATTATTTAATAAATTTATTTCAAAAAAAAAAAAAAAAAAGATTTTAAAAAACACAAACAAAAAAAATGAACATATCCCCTTTTCTTGAAAAAATTTTTGAGTGTTTTAATTAATTATAATTTGAAATGAATGTTTCCCAAAATTTAATGGGAGACATTCATTTTATTTTGTCTTTAATTCGTTTGTGATTGTAATAATAAATATAATT
>NZ_KB911504.1 GCF_000383515.1 Mesomycoplasma hyorhinis ATCC 17981 | reverse complement strand
AAAAAAGTTGAGAAATTTTTCGTTGTTCATTTAAGTTATTAGAATAAGTCAAAACCGCTTCTTTCATCATTTCGACAGTAAATTGTGGAATGTTCCCTGCAGTCATTGATTTTTGAATATCTGCCATTTGAAAAACAAATAAAAAATATCGATAATTGTAAATTATGTTTCTTTTAAAAATTAATAAACCAGAATTAGAAACACTGAATTTTTCGTTTCTATAAAACACTACACCAGCATAACCTCTGGTGGTTCAAGTTAAACATTCTAAATCATATTTATATGAACTTATATAACCCATTGTTCCATTATTGGTGGTTTGCGATGAATAAACAGGATACTTGCCAGGATTATTTTGAATTTCATATTTAGAAACAAATCCTCCTCCATCTAATTCAAACAACTCTCCAACCTTACACTGTATTCAAGTGTGAAAATCTTGTATATTTTTGTAGTTATTTTATGAAAATGAAACATAAAATCAAAATTTTCTTTATTTTGATGCATCAAGAATTAACAGAAAATCTAGTCGTTTGGAAGTAAATTTAAAAATTTACACTTTTTAAATAATGTATAATGTTATTAGGATTATGAGAGATAGAGAGAGAGAGAGAGAGAGAGCAGTTTTCAACAATTTCATTTTTAACTAAACTAAGATGAATATTTTTTGGAAAGCTGCCTTTAGAAAGAAAGTATAAACCAAAAATTCTTGAATATCTTTTTATGCTTTTTTCTAGCATATTAATCTTTATTTGTGAGTTAATCTTATTAATAGTAATTCAAAATTTACAATATCTAAAAAATGAAAATACTTTTTTAGTAAATTTAGTTACAAAATTAAAAACTTTTGAAGTTAGGATTTTAATCACAATCTTGATTTTGTCTTGAATTGTACAGATATTTATGTCTATACATGTTTTTTTTATACTTTCTAAAACAGAATTTAACAAAACAATTGCTTTAATTGCTGCTATTTCTGGAATATTTTTAATATCACCTATTAGTCTAATTTTCTCTCTGATGGCATATCAAAAAAATCTTCTCGCCTTTGAATAAATAATCCAAAAAATTTATTATGAGGAATAATTTATGAAAAAAAATAAATTTTTACTTTTTAGCCCTATGGTTTTAGGATTTGCTTCATTAGTCACATTAATTTCTTGTGGTCAAAGCGATAAAATTAGTGAACAAAAAGATATTTATGTAGCTGTTGATGGAGTTCAAACAAAATTTTATGAAAAAGCTATTGAACTATTTAATAAAACTGAATCCTATAACAAAGGTTTTCGTATTAAAACAATTAACAAGGACGTTTGAGCTGCTTTAGATTTTACAGTTCAAGGTCTTGATGATAAATCTGTTCCAGATATTTTCTATGCTCCACAAGATAGATTAACTGACTTTATGCAAAAAAATGCATTAGCAGATATTAACACTTTTTCACCTAATTTATTCAATGACATTGCCACTAAACTTTCTTTAAGTCAACAACAAAAAGAAGATATGAGAGAGTTTGGAAATGTTAAAGCTATATCCAAAGATGGATTAGATGAAGTAACAAAATTTGTAGGTTTAAGACACAATAAGGAAGGAATTGTTATAGCTTCAAACAAATCTGAAGAAGAAACTCGTGAAGTATTTAAAAACCCAAGCACAGATACTTTAAAAGAGTTAGTAGAAAAGGGTGAAACTGTTTTAAGATTACAAGATTTATGATATGGTAATGGAATTTTTTACGGTGGGATGGAAGCTTACTGAAACTCATTAACTCCTTCACAAAAAGAAGCATATGGTAAAAATCTAGACAAATATTTAGCTTCAAAAATCCTTTATCTTTCAAGTGATGAAGCAAACAAAGTTTCTTCTGGATTTATTAAAGGAGATAAATTCCATGAAATTTACAAAAAAGGTTTAGAAGCTGTTGTCGATGTTCTTTGACCTGTAATTGATGCAGCATATATAATGGATGAAAGCAAGTTTTCAAAGACTGTTTGATTTAAAAAAGGTATTACTCAAAGTGATTTACAATCATTATATGTAAAAGATATGGGTAACGTTTACGCTTCAGCTATGAAATTAATGAAAGAAAACAAAATTTCTTATTCTTTAATTGGAACATGAGATGTGCAAAACTCTGAAATAGCAGGTGGAGCTAAATCTTTTTTCAACGTAATCAAAGTAAATGAAAATGCTCAATACAAACAAGCACCAGGTTCTTGATCTTACATGATTAATTCAAGAAATAATGGAGCTTCAAAAGATAGAAAAGATGCAATTTCTCAATTTCTAAAAATTGTTTTTGAAATCGATCCATATTATGAATACTTCAAAAGCGATTCCAAAGTACCTTATTCACAGCACAGACAAGATCAAGTAAAAGAAAAAATCTTAGAAGACAACAAGCAAGCATTTGATTCTATTCATAAGTTAGCTACTGATTTAGGTTATGCAGATGCAAAAGAGCTTCAAAATGCTACAAATACCTTCTTAAAACCTTTAATTGAATTTATGAACACAGGAGTATTTTGACCTAGTTGAGAAACTCCAAAAAATCTAAATAATCCTGACGCTGATGACAACTTAACTCCAACTAGCGAAATGAACATTGATCCAACAAAAAGAGCAAGCTTTATCAAAGCTGAAAAATATGATCAATTAGCTTCTCAAATGAAGCCAACTTTAGCTCTTAGAAACACAATTGCAGTTCTTCTAGGATTAAAAGATAACTGAAGCACTCAATTAGTTGGAAATGGTGAGTCTTGACAAATTGGTGCTTCTAAAATGAAGGATAATGCCTTTGCAAAACTCTCTGAGCAATACAAAGATCAAATTGTTCAACAACAACCAAAAGACAACCTTGAAGGTACTTTCCATATAAGAAAAGTTGAAAAAATTATTTTTGGAGCAAACGGAGATAATAAAACAACAGATGTTGTTGAATTACTAAAACAAATTTCTGAAGCAATTACAAACAATACTTTAGATAAATTAATTGCAGATGTTGTAGCTAGAGCTAAAGAATTTTCAAAAGAAACAGCAAAAGTAGCAGTTTCTGATCAAGAAATTGAAAAAGCAACAAAACTCTACTTCCAAAACTACATAAACGCAGCTAGAATAACAAAACTAGTACAAGATGAATTACAAAACAACAACATGCCTAAAAAAGATGGAACACCTTCAAATTACAAAGGCCAAGTTGTAATTAATAAATTAGAACAATATGACAAATTATTAAGTTTTGACAAAATCCTAAACGTTATTACTTCAACTAAAACATTAGATCAAGGTGGAGTTGGAATTTTACAAACTCAACCATCTCGTTTTGACTCATCTAATCCACAATTTGCCTTTGTATGAGGTAGATGAAATGATCAAGTTTTAGGAAATGTTGAATGATACAAACAACTAAAAAGTCAAAATGTAAATAGTGCACAAACATTTTTAAACGTTTTAGAAAATAAATTTTCAGAAGTATTTACAGAATTCGCTAATTCTTTAAAAGACGGAGCAAGTGTATCTGTTAAATTAAGTGAATAATGTATCCCAAATATAAAACTTATATTTTCAAGTCGCAATTTTATATTTTAATTAGTTTATTAGCTCTTTTGGCTTTGGCTCTAGTTATTTGGGTTTTAATCCCTTTTGGTTACGGAATCAAGCAAAGTGAGCTAACTAAAAATTTAACTCAAGAACAAATTTCTACTCTTGCAATTTCTCTTGCAACAAAAACTTTAATTGCTTATCTTGCAAACAATTTTGTATTAATTTTTTTCTTAATTTATCTTGTTTTACTACGACATAAATTAAAAGCAGGATATGTATTCTTTATTTGTTGAATTTTAGTTTTTATAACCTTGATTTTCCTTCCTTTTTATCAAGGAACATCATTTTATACAACATTTCAATTAGGACTTGGAATATTAGTTTCTTTAATATCTGGATCTGTTGTTATTAGTTTAATTATATTTTTAGCACAGTACCATATTCAAAGAAAATTTAATTATTATCAATGATACAAAATCCACAAAGGAAAAAGTAAATAATTATGGAAAATTTAAAGCTATACAACTGATATGGAAAAGCTTTTGATCCAATTTTGCCTGAGAGCTCGAATAGCCTAAAAGCTTACCAAAAGCAAATTCAAAACATTTTCAGTAGACAAGAAATTTATATTAAATCACAACAAAATCGTGATAAAGATTTGTTTTTAAGAGCAAGACAAAAACTAAGTGATAATTTAAAAAGAAATTTAGCAAGTCATAAAGTGGCTTATAAAAATAAAATAGCTGTTTTAAAAGATTCAGTTAAAAAACTTTCTTTTGCAAATTCAACAATTCCACTTTTAAATTTTGAACTTAAAAAACTTAAACTCAAGCTCAAAGACACACAAACTTATGCTAAAGATTTTGTTTATTCACTGTCAAAATCTGCTGATGAATTAAACACTAAATTAGATAACATTGATAATTTAAAAATAACTACAAGAGCTGAAGAATTAGAATTATTTAAAAAATTCACAATTTATTCTATTATTAAAATTTATTTACAAAAACATCAAGATAGAGATTTTGACATTAGTAAAATCAAAATCTTTTTGCTTGAAAATGAAATTTTATTAGTTGAAAAAATTAATACAAATATTTCTGAATTTTTCAAATCTGTCTATGAAAACATAGAAAAACAAAGACTTTATCTTTTTAATAAAAAACAAGAAATTTGACAAAAATATCAAAAAACTTACAAACTTGAAAAAGAACTTTATCAAAAAGAGAAAAAAAGTATTATTTTAGAAACTCAACAAAAAATACTAAATCTTGAATATAAATTTAAAAGCAAAATTAGTGAATTAA
This sequence comes from Mesomycoplasma hyorhinis ATCC 17981, assembly GCF_000383515.1. Taxonomy (GTDB): domain Bacteria; phylum Bacillota_I; class Bacilli_A; order Mycoplasmatales; family Metamycoplasmataceae; genus Mesomycoplasma; species Mesomycoplasma hyorhinis. The sequence goes on along the minus strand of NZ_KB911504.1, from coordinate 5,256 downwards.
ATGCCGAAAATAGAAAGAAAAAAGAAGCATCATTAGCAAAAATTGCCCAACAAAAAGAAAGCATTTTGCAATCAGAAAAAATAAACCAAGAGAAAATAAATAAAACAATTGCAGAAGCAAAAGCTCAATCTAAATTACTACAAGCAAAATATAAATCTTTTAAAGCTTTTTACAAACAAAGAGCTACACTTCAACTTTGTAAAGATTTATATACTTTCTTAGTTAAAAATTCATTAAAAATAAATAAAATTGACTTTTCTTTTAATAACTTGTCAGCTCTTGAATTAAAACAAAAAAATCAAGAAATCTTAAAAACACTAAATGCCTTTAAAAATGAAGAAAAATCAAACATTTTAGTTCAAAATTGTTTTGCAATTTTTTTAAGTAAAACCAATATTTTTCGAAATCAATTTGAGTTTTCACTTTTATTAAAATCTCAATACAAAAAACTTATTGCAAAAATTAAATCTAGCTATAGTTATGAAGGAAAATTCAACTTAGAAGAGGCAAAAGCTCTGCAAGAAAGATTTTTAGATTCACGTCTTAGTAGATTAAAATATCGTTATGAAAAAATCTATGCAAAAACCAATTATCAACTTCTTTTAAAAAGTGATTTACTTCTTCAAGAAAAAGCTCAAAATAAACAAACACTTGCAAACATTAAACAAACTTTTAAAGAAAATAAAGCTTCATTAAAGCAAAAACTTAAAGAAAAACACATTTCTAAAATTGCTTACAAAAACAAAATCTATGAATATAAAATAGATAAAAAAGAAGCAATAGAAGAATTAAAACTTCAATCAAAATCTTTAGCTAACAAAGAAATTTTAAAAACTTTGTTTTGAAGAGAACTCTCAGAAATAAAAGTAAATAAAAAACTCTATGAGAGCAAAATAACTGAAGCTACAAAAAGCATTCCAATTGAAACTATGAAAAACTTAAGATGAATTAGTTTAATTTTTGGACTTGTTTTTCCAGGATTAGCTGAAATTTGTTTTTTTAGACAATATCTCAAAGGATTGTTAATGTCAATATTTTCAATTCTTGCTTGAGTTTTAGTAGTTCCATTTTCTTTTGGATTTTACTGAGATAAAATGGGAGGAATTCCTGGATTTAGTGATCTAGGGGCTTCAAAATACAACTCAGCTCAAGGTATTTTCCCTGACGCTCGGCTTTATTTATTTGGTGGAGTTATTTCGGTTTTATTAATTTGCTTTGTGATTATTTACTTTTTAGTATCAGGACTTGGAGCATATCGAGTAGCTAAACATTTAGAATATGGTTCTCGTCCAAGCAAATGATCGCATACTAAAAGATGATTAAACACAAGTGGATTTCCTTGAGTTATTTCAATTCTAGGTTGAGTTTTAATGTTATTTATAGTAGCAACTCCAATAATTACTTCTATTTTAATTTCTTTTACAAACTATGGATATGGTCACGAAGCACCAGCAAAAACAGTTGATTGAGTAGGGCTAAAAATGTGAGGTTATTGATGAGAATTTAGAGAAAACAAAATGTTCTTATCTTTAGCAAGAGTGTTAGGTTGAACAGCTATTTGAACAGTATTTTCAACATTTTTACCAATAGGTTTTGGAATCATAATTGCTGTTTTAACAAATTCTTCTCGTCTTCGTTTTAAAAAGATTTTCCGATTAATTTATATTCTTCCTTGAGCAATTCCAGCCTTTGTTACTCTTTCTTTTTTAAAAACAGCGTTTAAAGAAGGATCTGATGGGTACATTAACACGATTATGCTTGCTTTGGGTTTGATCTCGGAACCTAAAAATTGATTAAGTGAAATAGGTTCAGCTCGAATTTTAGTAATTGTTGTACAAACTTGAATTGCTTATGCTTGAATTTTTATGTTAGTAACTGGAAATTTACAATCCATTCCAAAAAATATTTACGAAGCAGGTTCAGTTGATGGTGCAAAATCAAGACAATTATTTTGATATTTAACACTACCTTCACTTCTTTTATCGATAGCTCCGATGCTAATTGGTCAGTTTGTCGGTGCATTTAATAACTTCACAACCATTTCAATTTTTACAGGTGGTGGACCAGCTTTTACTGAAAACACTGTCTTTGGTGAAGCTTCAACAGATATTATTATTTCTTGAGTTTATAAATTAACAACTGGTGCTGCAAATTTTGAAGGAAATCAAGCATTTGCAGCTGCACTTACTACATTAGCTGCTGTATTTTCAATAGCAATTGGTGCTCGTGGTTTTATTAAATCAATGTCAAGGAGAGATTAAAAATGCTACAAAAATTACTTCGTAAACGCTTTTATAAACATGCCTTTGACAGCATCAAAATAGAACCTAAAAAACTAGCTCCTAAACAACTTAAATTAAATCAATCAGATGCCAAGGCACCAACTGGTTTAGAAATTATTTGATTATTTTTTAACTATTTAATCTTGATTTTTTGAGCAATTATTATTCTTTTTCCAATTGTTTCGCTAATTTTAGCTGCTTTTAATGTTAACAATCCAAGAATAATTTCAATAACTCCTTTTAAATTCGGATTTGATAACTTTGCTTATTTATTTAATTCACCAAGATCACTATTTGGACGCTGATATTTAAACACAATAATTATTGCTACTTTAACAATGATTATTTCAACTGTTGCTGTAGCTTTAAATGGTTATGCTTATTCTAGATTTAAATTCGCTGGTTCACGTCATTCGCTAACTGTGATTATGATGTTACAAATGATTCCAGCAACAACTGCTTTGATTTCTTTATATTTATTAGTTAGAATGGGAAATAACATAGGAATTCCTTCTATATTTATGCTTGTTTTAATCTATTCTGGTGGTTCAATAGCTGGTAATACATTTATGCTCAAGTCTTATTTAGATACAATATCGTCAGAATTAGATGATTCAGGAAAAGTGGATGGATGTTCTAATTGAGGTTTATTTTTTAAAATCTTAGTGCCTGTTATTCGTCCTGCACTGATTATGGTTGCTCTTTGATCTTTTTTAACTCCATTTACAGATGTTATCTTACCTAAATTCGTACTAATTGAAAATTCCGAAAAAACACTTGCTGTGGGACTAGATATTTTTATCAACGCCGATCCAAAGCAAGTAAATGCTGGAGCTTATGCAGCTGGTTCTATTTTAGCATCACTACCTGCATTTACTTTATTTATGTATTTACAAAGATACATTGTCGGTGGATTAAGTGATGGAGCTGTGAAAGGATAAAATATGATTAAAAATTTTCTAAAAAATGTCAAAAATCCTATAAAAAAGAAGCAAAATTTACAAAATCTTGCAAGTGAAGATTAACTTTTAGACTCTGGTTTTGAAACAATAGATATAGATAAAATGGTTTCTGAAATAGGTCAAGTTTACAACTCAAACCAAGGTGCTGATATTAAATTAGTCAATGTTTCAAAAAAATACGAAGGTAATGAAAATTACACTTTAGAAAATATTAATTTAGAAATCAAATCAGGAACATTTTGTATCTTTTTAGGACCATCTGGCTGTGGTAAAACCACTTTATTAAGAATGATTGCTGGACTTAATTCAATAACTAAAGGTGATTTGTTATTCAACAGCAAAAGATATAACAATTTACTACCTAACGAAAGAAATATAGCTATGGTTTTTCAATCTTATGCCTTATATCCGCATATGAATGTATACAACAACATCGCTTTTGGTTTAAAAATAGCAAACGAAAGAAAAGACATTATTGATAGAACAGTAAAAGACGTTGCTAAAATTTTAAAAATAGATAAATATCTGTATCGAAAACCAAGAGATCTATCAGGTGGGCAAAGACAAAGAGTAGCAATAGGAAGAGCGATAGCAAGAAAACCACTTGTATTTTTAATGGATGAACCACTTTCTAATTTAGATGCTAAACTAAGAGAAAACATGCGAAGAGAAATTGTAAATATTCACCGTATGTTAAACACCACAAGTATTTATGTAACTCACGATCAATTAGAAGCTATGACTATGGGTGATCAAATTGTTGTTTTTAATGATGGCAAAATCCAACAAAGTGGAAAAGGTAAAGATCTTTATTTTAGACCTGCAAATATCTTTGTTGCTAAATTTATTGGCTCACCAACAATGAACACTTTTGATGTCAAGTTTTTTGGGAAAAAATTAGTAAATTCTCTTGAAGATGTCCACATTGAATTAGATTCAAAAACATTATCTTTGTTAAAACAACATCAAGATTTAATAGTTGGATTTAGAAGTGAAGATCTAAAAATTCATCTTAATCAAACACCTAATTCTGTACTTGGCAAAATAGCAAATATTGAACTAATTGGAAAAGATCAATTAATCGCGGTGAGTGTAAATAAAGACATTGAATTTATAGTAAATGCACCAAACGATCAAGAATTTGAACTATATCAAGAAGTATGAATTGAATTTGTTGTTTCAAGAATTCATATATTTGATAAAAAAACAGAAAATAGAATTAACTAATGAATCAATTCACATATTTTCACTCTAAAACTAATTATCTTGGTCGTAAAATTGTTTTAGCATTAATATCTTTGATGTTTTTTATCTCAATTTTGCTTCAAATTTCTATGTATTTTGTCTTTTTTAACCGAATTCAAGCTGAATATGATTACATAGCATCTGGAGAATCTGCACTTTATTGAAGTGTTAACAAAATTTTAAATGCTTCAACTACTTTTCAATTAAAAGAAATTTTTTGAAGTTTGAATTCACTAGTTATCATATTTAGTTGTATTATCCTTGCTTTTTTAATTACTATGCAAGTACAACTGTACAGACAAAGAGCAAATGGAGATAAATTATTTATTTACTTATTTATTTTAATTCCAACTGTCTTTTTCCTTCTTTTTGCTATCAACGCACTTCAACCTGGCTTGGTTTCTAGAGGAATATTTCGTCAAAGAAATGGAAATGATGTCTTAATTAATTTACCAATTAAAGACAAAATAAACTACAGCAGTTGTTGAGTTTCAATGATTTTTGCTTTTATTAGTATTATCTTAATTATTTATGCTAAAAAACTTTTTGGTTTTATTCAAAAAGATAAAATATTAAACAAACAACTCCCAGATACTAAAGAGCTTAAAAACAAAATAAAAAATATTTTAAACTCTAATCAATTAAGTAAATAATAAAAAATGAGAGATTTTGAGCAGATCCCCTTTTCCTAGAAAAATAGAAAAGGGGATTTTTTATGAAATATTCATTAGAATTTAAATTAGAATGTGTAAAAAAATACAAAAAAG
>NZ_KB911503.1 GCF_000383515.1 Mesomycoplasma hyorhinis ATCC 17981 | reverse complement strand
TTTAACTATGTTTAATCTTTGATCTATAGTTCACTTTTTATTTCGTTGTTTTTTCTTAAGTCCTTCAACTCCTAATTTGTCATAAATTTTTTCTCAAAAATTTACTTGATTTAAAAAAATTTTCTGACTTGTATTAGCAAAATCAGGCTTTTTAATTTCAATTCCTTTTTTGTATTTGTTTACACATTCTAATTTAAATTCTAATGAATATTTCATAAAAAATCCCCTTTTCTATTTTTATAAGAAAAGGAGATCTGCTCAAGAAGACTAATTTACTTTAATTTTCTATAGTTACATTAAACTTTTTAAGTTGAATAGTTTTAATTTTACTTTTTTCAAAAATAAATCTTGATATGGCTGAATCTTCAGTGTGATGATACTTATCATCATCAAAATAAATTGTTGTAATACCTGTTTGTGCAATAACTTTTGCACAATTAGAACAAGGAAATAAAGAAACATAAAGTTTTGCATCTTCTACTGTATTCAAAGGTAAAATCGAATTTAAAATAGCATTTATTTCTGCATGAATTACATATGAATATTTTACTTCGCTAGCTTTATTAGAATCTTTTGATCAAGGAAAATCAACATCATTTCCTTTTGGCATTCCATTATAACCTATTCCCAATACTCTATTTTGTTTGCTTACAATACAAGCTCCAACTTGAGTGTTAGGATCTTTACTTCTTTTTGCGCTTATTTTTGCTAGTGCTAAAAAATATTCATTTCAGTTTATTGTTTTATTTTTCATTTTTCACCTCATTTTTTATATTATGTTTAATAAATTTTGTTTGTTTTATTAGTTAATATTATAATTTTTTAAATATCATTTTTAATTAAAAAATTAATTTTTTATTTAAAATTTTTGAAAATTTATAAATTGTTTTATCCTTAAAAGTAATTATTTTTCATTAATAAAATAATATTATGATTTACAAACTATAATGTTCAAAAAATAGAATGTAATTCTTTTGCTTACTTTTGGATTTTTGGTTCTAAAAAGTAGATTTTTTCTTCTTTTTTAAAGCTAATTAAACTAATTTTACTTCAAAACAAGGTAAATAATCTAAAAGATAATCAATAAACTAATTATGTTAAACAAAATATAATTTTTTATTTTAAACTTTCAAAAATTCACTAAAATACTTTTTAAATATTGGTAATAAATTAAAATCTAATTTTTTGAAATTTTCAATTGATTTTAAAATATAAATTTTGCATTGTAACCTTTTTATTACTCATTAAATTAATATAATTCTTATTTTCTCTTTTTAAGGATTACTAAGTTTTGTTGAAAAACCTTCATTTTTAAAGCATTTTTATTTTGTTCTTTTTCACTAAGAAGTTATTCATTGTTAATATTTTCAATTTTTAAATAAACTAATTTTTCTTCTTTTTTCCTTTTGTTTTTTTAATTTTTATGTTGTTATTGAGAAAAAAGAAGTCTTAGTTAGCATACTTTGTATTTTTAATTATAGTTTTATAATTTTATTTTTAATTTATTAATTTATAATTATAAGACTTTGTATAAAATAAAAATTATATAAATTTAATAAGAATTTGTTCATTAATTATAGGGATTTTATGAAAGCAATACAAAAGTTTTTTTCTACTTCTTCAGAAATGAGATTAGCTCAAAGATTATTAAAAAAAATTAATGATTTAACTGGCAAATATTCGAATATGTCAGATAGTGAATTAACAAATCAGACCTTTGAATTTAAAAAACGTTTATCTGCTGGAGAAACTTTAGCTGATATTAGAGTTGAAGCTTTTGCTGTAGCAAGAGAAGCTACAAAAAGAATTTTGGGTAAAAAACCTTATGATGTACAAATCTTAGGTGGTTTAATTTTAGATTTTGGATCAGTTGCTGAAATGAAGACAGGAGAAGGAAAAACTATTGCTTCAATTGCTCCAGTTTATCTAAATGCACTAGCTGGTGAAGGTGTAATTGTATCTACAGTTAATGAATATCTAACAGAACGTGATGCTCAAGAAACAGGACAAGTTTATAACTTTTTAGGTCTTTCTGTTGGAATTAACAAAGTTGGTTTAGATAATGACACAAAAAGATTAATGTACTCAGCTGATATTACATATTCTGTACATTCAGAGTTGGGTTTTGACTACTTAAGAGACAATATGGTCTTTTCAAAAGAAGAAAAAGTACAAAGAAGTTTAAATTTTTGTTTAATTGATGAAGTTGATTCCATTTTAATTGATGAAGCAAAAACTCCGCTAATTATTTCAGGTGGTCAAAATAATAATTCTTCAACTTATTTAGCGGCAAATCAGTTTGTAAACACTTTAAAAGATGAAGATTTTTATATAGATTTAGAAACAAAAGGTATTAAACTAAATGATCAAGGAATTGATAAAGCAAATAGTTTTTTCAAAGTTAGAAACTTGTATGAAATTGATAATTCAGAATTAGTACATAGAGTTCAAAATGCTTTGCGTGCTTGCAAAGTTATGAAACGAGATGTTGAGTACATTGTAAGAGATGGAAAAATTGAATTAGTAGATCCATTTACAGGTCGTGTAATGCAAGGTAGATCTTATTCTGAAGGACTACAACAAGCACTTCAAGCTAAAGAAAATTTAGAAATCGAACCTGAAACTCAAACATTAGCAACAATTACTTATCAAAATTTCTTTAGATTATTTAAAAAACTTTGTGGAATGACAGGAACTGCTAAAACAGAAGAACAAGAATTTATTGATGTTTACAATATGCGTGTAAATGTTATTCCAACTAATAAAGCCATTCACAGAAAAGATGACACAGACCTTATTTTTGCTTCATTAAGAGCTAAAAATAAAGCAATTATCAACGAAATCAAGAAAATTCATGCCACAGGACAACCAATTTTAGTTGGTACTTCACAAGTTAATGAGTCAGAAACTTTATCTGAATTATTAAATCGTGAGAGCTTATTTCATACAGTTTTAAACGCAAAACAAAATGAACAAGAAGCAGACATAATATCTCGTGCAGGTCAAAAAGGAGCAATCACCATTGCAACTAACATGGCAGGACGTGGAACAGATATTAAATTAGGTGAAGGAGTTTTAGAATTAGGTGGATTGTATATTTTAGGAACAGATAAAGCTGAAGCCAGAAGAATTGACAACCAATTAAGAGGACGTTCTGGTCGTCAAGGTGACATTGGTTATTCTAGATTTTTTATCTCAATAGAAGATCCACTATTACAAAGATTTTCTAATTTTCAACACATTCAAAATGCCTATAGCGAACAAGGTGATGAACCAATTAAAGGAAAAACAATTCATAGTATTTTATTAAGAGCACAAAAGAAAATTGAAGGATTTAACTTTGATACTCGTAAATCAGTTTTAAGTTATGATGACGTTATTAGACAAGAAAGAGACTTGATTTATACACAAAGAGATATTTTGTTAGAATCTACAAATTTAGATCATTATATTCAAAGAATGATTTCAAGAACTGTTGATTTAATTTTAGGTTATGACTTTATAATCAAATCCAATAAAGAAGTAAATTATACAAATTTAGTAGCTTTTTTAAATGATAATTTATCTCGGATTACCAAATATGATTTTTCAGAATTAAATTTAGAAAAATATCATTATGAAGATCTAAAAGAAGTGCTTGAAAAAGCTTTAAATAGAATATATTTTGAAACAGTTCAATTCCAATTAAAACAAAATTTAGGTGATAATTATTTTGCTAGTGAACGTTATATAATTTTAACCTCATTAGATGCTAAATGAAAAGGACATATTGATACAATTGATAAACTTCGTTCTTCAGCTAATTTAGTTCAATATTCACAAAAAAATCCTTATCAAATCTTCACAGAAGAAGCAACTAAAAAATTTCAAATTCTAATTAATGAAAGTGCATATCAAGCAATTTTATCTTTATTTAACAACTCAAATGCAAGAAAAAATGAAACAATTGATTATCAACTTTCAAATGGTCAAACAATTAGTTTCAATGCAGACACACCAGCTGAAATTATTCAACAAGTAATTGAACAAAATGAAATCCAATTAGAACAATTAAAAATTGAATACGAGAAAAAACAAAACCGTCTAAATGCTTTATATGAAGAAACTCAACGTGTTTTAACAACTGCACAAGAAAATGTTTTAGATACAGATTTTGAAATTTATACACTAAGTGATGGTTCAACTTTAAATATAAACAAATATTTAGATCCTGAATTTAAAAAACAAATGATTTTAGAAGCTGTTTTTAAATTACAAGAAAATGAAATGCTTGAACAAGAACAGCAAAATATTTTAGAAAATAGCAACAAAAATGAAGCATTTTCTTCAAATTCAACAACTTTAGACTCAAAAGCAGACGCACAACCACTAGAAGCTAAACAGGTTGTTAGTGAAGATGATTCTAGACAAAAACAAGAAAATACACAAGAAGATAAAACACAAGAAAAAGAAGAAGACATAGAACTATAAAATCTACAAAAATGAAGAAAATTATTCATAAATTATTCTTTGTTATTTCTATTTTATTTTTAATTTTATCTTTGGTTGAATCAACTTACATTTACTTTGTTTTAGCTCAAAAAAATGTAACAAACTTAATTTTTAAATTATCTCTTACTTTAGTTACAATTTGTTTCAATTTTGTTCCTTTTTTATTTTTTTGACGCTTTAAATTAGGAATCAAAAATTCTTTTTTATCTGATAAAAGATTTCATAAAGACTTTTGTAAAGCTAAGTTTTTAAAAGAAGTAAAAATTTGGTGACTTATTGTTTTAGTGATTTGAACTTTGATAAGTTTATACTTGACATATCTTTATTTTTCTACAAATTCCAAATCATTTAGTATTTTTTACATTTGATATTTCTTTTTTCTTCTTTTATTTTTCTTTTTTTGAAAAAAATCATTTTGTTATTGTGTTCAACAAAGCCAAGATTCTGAATGAAAATAATTATTTTTTTCTTTTAGTTTGCTACTTACTTAAATTTTTTAGAAATTGTGCTAAGATATAAAATTAATATTTTTAAATATTAATTAAATTAATTTTTAACATTTTAAAAAAAAGAAGGAAGAAAATGACACCACATATAAGTGCAGAAAAAAATCAAATCGCAAAAATAGTTTTAATGCCAGGAGATCCATTAAGAGCTAAATTTATAGCTGAAAATTATTTAGAAGAAGCTAAATTAGTTTCATCAGTTAGAAACGTTTATATTTACACAGGATTTTTCAAAGGAAAAAGAATTAGTGTAGCTGCTTCAGGAATGGGGACAGGATCAATTGGAATTTATGCTTATGAATTATTTAAGTTTTATGATGTAGAAAAAATTGTAAGAATTGGCTCTGCTGGAAGTTATCGTGAAGATTTAAAGGTTCATGAGATTTTAGTCGCTGAAGAAGCAATTTCTGATTCATGTGCTTTTGCACAATTAATGCTCAATAAGAAAAAACATTTGATTCATTCAGACAAAGACTTAGTTGCTGAATTACTTTCCATTGCCAATAAAAAGGGAATAAATGTTTCTTTAGAAAGAGTTCATTCAACAGATGCTTTCTATTCACAAAGACCACTAGAACAAACAATAGAATTAACTAAAGCTTCCGCTGTAGAAATGGAATCTTTTGCTTTATTTGTTGTTGCAAAATTATTAAATAAAAAGGCAGCAAGCTTACTAACAGTTTCAGATAATCTAATTACTAAAGAAGAATTAAATCCATTAGAAAGACAAAATGGATTTACAAAAATGATGGAAATTGCTTTAGAAATAAAGTAAAATTGTGAATATTTTAGAAATTATTAACAAAAAAGTACACAATAAAAAAATCACTCAAGAAGAGTTTGATTTTGCTATAAATTCTTATATTTCAGGCGAAATCAAAGATTATCAAATGTCTTCTTTTTTGATGTCTATTCTCTTGAATGGTTTGGATAAAAAAGAAACATACTTTCTTACAAAATCATTTGTCGAATCTGGAGAAGTTCTTGATTTATCAAGCATTAAAGGTCCAAAAGTAGATAAACATTCAACAGGTGGTGTTGGTGATAAAGTTACTTTAATTATTGGTCCAATTCTAGCTGCATTAGGTATTAATGTAGCAAAAATGAGTGGAAAAGGATTAGGACACACAGGCGGAACAATTGATAAATTAGAATCTATTCCAGGTTTTACAACAGTTTTATCTGATCAGGAATTTATAAGTCAAATTCAAAGAACTCATTTAAGTATTATTGGACAAAGTAAAAATTTAGTCCCAGCTGATAAACAAATTTATGCTCTTAGAGATGTAACAGGAACTGTGGATTCAATTGAATTAATTGCTTCTTCAATAATGTCTAAAAAAATTGCAACAGGAGCTGATGCAATTTTAATTGATGTTAAATGTGGTAATGGTGCTTTTATGAAAGATTTAAAAAGCGCTAGGGCATTAGCTACAGAATTAATTGAAGTAGGAAAAAAATTCAAAAAAAATGTACATATTCACATTAGCAATATGTCTTCACCTTTGGGCAAAATGATAGGTAATAAAAACGAAGTTCTTGAAGCAATTCAAACACTTAAATTGCAAGGTCCAAAAGATTTAGAAGAGATTTGTGTTGCTTCTTGTGTTGAACTTATGATGCTTGTTAATAAAAAATTAACTGAAAAAGCAGCAACAGAAAAAGTTCTAGAAGTTCTTAAAAACAATAAAGCACTTGAAAAATTCTATGAATTAGTAGAAAACCAAGGTGGAGACTTGGAACTTTTAAAATCTAACAAATTCTGAACACCTAAATACAAATTAGAAATAAAGGCAAAAGAAGAAGGATTTTTACAAACAACTTCAGCACTAATTTTGGGTGAAGTTGCAGTTAAATTAGGTGCTGGTCGTATGTTCAAAGAGCAAAAACTTGATTATGAAGCAGGAATTGAACTTAAAAAACAAAACAATGATTTTGTGAAGAAAAATGAAGTACTTTTTGTTTTATATTCTTCAAATCCTATTGATGAAAAACTTAAAGATGAATTAGAAAAATCTTATGTAATTAGACAAAAACCAAAAAAACAAAAACTTATTTTAGAAAGACTTGGATAATGATTGATTATAAAAAAATGATTGACCATACTTTATTAAAACCAGAAGCTACATCTAAAGATATTTTAAAACTTATTTCACAAGCTAAAGAACATGGATTTAGAGGAGTTTGCATTAACTCTTCTTGAGTTAAATTAGCAAAAGAAAAACTTGCAAATACAGATTTAGATATCGTTTCAGTAGTTGGCTTTCCATTAGGTGCATCAAACACACAAACCAAGGTTTTTGAAGCAAAATTAGCAGTTGAACATGGAGCTACTGAAATAGATATGGTTATAAATGTGGGTAAATTCAAAGAAAAAGTTTATGACTACATCTTAAATGAAATCCAACAAGTTAAAAAAGCAATTGGAAATAAAATATTAAAAGTAATTATAGAAACAGCGCTTTTAACTAAAGATGAAATAAAAAAAGCAGCTGAATTAGTATTGATTGCCAAAGCTGATTTCGTTAAAACTTCAACAGGATTTTCGTATCGAGGAGCTACTGCAGAAGACATCGAATTAATCAAAGAAGTAGTGGGTGATAAAGTAAAAATCAAAGCAGCTGGTGGAATTAAATCCATTGCTGATTTAGAAAATTATTATAAATTAGGAGCTACTAGATTTGGTACTTCCTCTTCTTTACAAATATTCTCTCTAACTTCAGAAAAACAAAAAATAATTTATTAGGAATTTTTTAATATTCTTTTATAATTCATAAAATTTGCAAAAAATTAATAATAAAAAAAGGAAAATAAAAAATGTTAAAAATTCTAACTCATCCAATTATTGAAACTAAGTTAACAAAAATGCGTGATGAAAATACTCCTCACCATATTTTTAGAACTTTATTAGAAGAAATTTCTTCATTAATGGTTTATGAAATATTAAGAGATTATAAAACAAAATCTTTACTTGTACACACTCTTACAAAAAGTGTTTATAATGGACAACAATTAGATGAAAAAATAGTTTTAGTGCCAATTTTGAGAGCAGGGTTAGGTATGTTACAAGGAATTTTGTCTTTAGTTCCTGAAGCTCATGTTGGTCATATTGGACTTTATAGAGAAGAAACTACTTTTGAAATTAAAACATATTATTTTAAACTACCAACAGTTAAAAAGTCTTCAAAAATCTTAATCTTAGATCCAATGTTAGCAACAGGTCATTCTATAATTAAAGCTATAGATTTTGTTAAAAAAGAAGGATTTTCAGATATATCTTTAGTTAATTTAGTTGCAGCTCCAGAAGGAATTAAAGCTGTAGAAGCAAAACATCCAGATGTTAATATTTATGTAGCAGCAGTTGATTCGCATTTAAATGATAAAAAATATATTGTTCCTGGTTTGGGTGATGCAGGAGATAGAATTTTTGGCACCAAATAAAACTAAAAATGAAACCATTTCATAAAGTACACAGTTCAGCAATTTTTAATTTAACTATAACCGGTGTATTTTTAGCACTTTCTTTAATTTTTTTCTATTATCACATCAAAAATTCTTTACTTGACCAATTGCTAGCAGCATAGGTCTTAAAATAGATTTATCAACTTTATTTATTTTACCGATCTTTGTATCTGCAAGCATTGCTTATGGCATTGTAGCCTTGATAATAAGATTTATTTTAGGACCATTTTTAAATCCATCTATTAGTCTTGAGATTGATTATTTTGGTAATTTTATCTTGTTATTTTCAAGTTGTATTTTCATTTTTCTTTTCTTAAGCTTTAGATATGTATTTGGCTTCAAAAAAGAAGCAAAAACACAAATAATTACAGAAGATCACAAATACAAATTTGATAAAAAACAAGCAATAAAACTAATGTTAAATTTATTAGTTTCAACATTTATTACTTCAATAATATTAACAATTTTCAATGCTTTCTTTTTTACTCCTGTATTTTTTAAATTATTCAAACTAACAGATAATATTAACCCAATTGATTTAGCACAACAATGGTTAACTAATAAGAAATTTAAAAGCTTTTCTTTATCTTTAAATTATTTTGTTTGAGCTTTTGTTTTATATTTCCCTTTTAATTTAGTAAACTTTACTATCACATCTATTTTGTTTTACGGAATTTATCTAGTTATGATAAAAAGTCATTCAAAAATGAAAAAAAGCTTCAAATATTAATAAATTTTGGCACTTTTTAGTGTTTAGTGCTATTTTTGGTATAATTATAAGCATTAATGAAAAACCAATCACAAAGGAAAAATATGACAACTAAAGCTAAAAAAACAACAAATCAAAAATTTAAATTCATAGTAGAATCTAAAAAAATCTACTTTCCAAGGGTTGCAGATGCAACTGCAAATACAAAATTAGAAATAGGAGTAATCCCCTTTCTTAGTTCTAAAACAGTAACAAACAAAAGATCTTTAGATATTTTACAAGCAATAAGAAATGATAGTCCTAATGGAACTCTTTTAGGTCAAGAACTTGTTATTGCTTATAGTGTTCCACCACATCCTTCTGTTATTAGTTCTTTAGATGATTTGCTTAAATTAGCTTCATTAGTTAAGATAGTTTCTGAAAAAATTGTCAAAGATTCAAAAGGACAAATTAGTTCAATTGTTATTGAATTTGAAGTATTACAAAAGGTAAGTATTATAAATATCGAAAAAGATCAAGAAGGAATTCACTTTATTGATGCTATAGTAAAACCTGTTAAAGAATTTGTTTCCCCTGAAGCTTTAGATATTGATCATATTGTTAAATTTACTTCTTTTTTAGCTCAAGATAATATAAAAATTAGATTAAGTTTGGTTTCAACAGATGTTAATTCATTGTATGATTTGCAAAAATTAATTGATGAAGAATTACAAACTCCAAATCAAATTTTAATCAATGCTGTTGTTGGCGCAGCTAGTCATGAAAGCTTTACTCTTTTAGAAAGTTACAACATTTTTGAACTTAATAATTTTGTTGATAAAATGAAGTTGATTATTAAATATCGTAAATACAGACATTTATTTAGAATGCTAGATAAAGAAATTGACCAAATGATGAAATCTAATTTAGATAAACAACAAACAGAGTTTATTTTAAGAGAAAAAATTAAAACTATACGTCAAAAATTAGGTGATGATCAACATTATGATAACCAACTTTTACAAACTTTAAAAACAGATAAAGCAAAAGCTAAATTCCCTCAAGATGTAATTACAACAGTAATAAATGAGTCAAGAAGAATCAAAGGGATGATGTCAACTTCTCCTGAATCAAATATTAGTAAAACATATATTGACACTATCATGGCGCTTCCTTGAAGACAAGTTTCATTAGATCATTTAAACTTAGAAGAAGCCAAAGTTGCTCTTTCTAAAAAACATTATGGTTTAAATGAAGTAAAAGATAGAATTTTTGAATATTTAGCAACATTAATCAACAGAAAACAAAAATTTGAAAACGAAAAAGACTCAAACAATCTATCCTTTGTTGAAGGCAATCTTGCTATTGATTCTAATTTATTTTCAACAAAGAAAAACAATGAATTAAACAATTACTCACAAATGCCAATTCTTACTTTAGTAGGTCCTCCAGGTACAGGTAAAACTTCGATAGCAAAATCCATCGCTGATGCTATTGGTAAAAAGTTTGTCAAAATCTCTTTAGGTGGATTAAGGGATGAATCTGAAATTCGTGGACATAGAAGAACTTATGTTGGGGCTTTACCAGGAAAAATTATCCAAGCTATTAAAAAAGCAGGTGTTTCTAATCCATTAATTTTACTTGATGAAATTGATAAAATGAGTTCAGATTTTAAAGGAGATCCAGCTTCTGCAATGTTGGAAGTTCTTGATCCAGAACAAAACAAATTTTTCCAAGATCACTATTTAGAAATGGAATATGATCTTTCGCAAGTTATGTTTGTTGCAACTGCAAATTACATTTCCGACATACCAGAAGCTTTAATCGATCGTGTTGAACTTCTTGAACTTAGTTCTTATACTTTTTTAGAAAAAATCGAAATCGTTAAACATCACTTACTTCCACAAGTAATTTCTGAAAACCTATTAGATAAAAAACATTTTAAAATCAACAACAAAACAATTGAATTTATAATCAGAAGCTATACACTAGAATCAGGTGTTAGACAATTAAAAAGAGTTCTTGAAAAAATCGCAAGAAAAATAATTATGTTGCTTTTAGATAAAAAAATAGAAGAAAAAGAAGAATTTGTAGTTGATGAAGAACAAGTTGTGAAATTATTAGGAAGAATAAAATACACTTCAGAAGAAAAAGAAAACACTTCACATATTGGATCAGTTACTGGACTTGCATATACTTCAGTTGGTGGTTCTACTTTACAAATTGAAGTAACTTGTGTACCAGGAAAAGGTGATATTAAATTAACTGGTCGTTTAAAAGATGTTATGCAAGAATCAGCACAAATTGCGCTTACTTATGTTCGTGCCAATGCAGAAAAATTCGGAATTGATTTTGATTTTGATAACAACCAAATCCACATCCACGTACCTGAAGGAGCTGTTCCAAAAGATGGACCTTCAGCCGGAATTACTTTTACAACCGCAATTATTTCAGCACTTGCTAAAAAACGTGTAAGTTCAAAAGTAGCGATGACAGGTGAGATAACATTAAGAGGAAAAGTGCTTGAAATAGGTGGTTTAAAAGAAAAATCTTTAGGTGCATATAAAAAAGGAATTAAAACAATTTACATACCTAAAAACAACGAAAAAAATCTTGTTGATATTCCTGAAGAAGTTAAAAAACAAATCCGTTTTGTTGCAGTTGAAAAATATGATCAAATTTACCAAGAACTATTTGAATCAAAGTTAGTAACTAGTTAATTTTGGCACCAACAAGCTTAAAAAATACTTGAAAAATACAAATAATTTGGTAAAATTATTTTACTTAATTTTTGCTGTTAAGCAGTTTTATACGTGTGTGGATAGGAAATAGTTGAAAGGCTATTCATAGGTGGTTTTAAACGCGTTTAGAATTTTTTAAATATATTAAATTAACACTGAAAGGAAAAATAATGGCAGTACAAAAACCAGGTGCAAAAAAAGATTTTGACCGTAGTAAAGAACATATTAATATTGGAACCATTGGTCACGTTGACCACGGAAAAACAACATTAACAGCTGCAATTTCAACAGTTCTATCTAAAAAAGGATTAGCCGAAGCAAAAGATTATGCTTCAATTGATGCTGCTCCAGAAGAAAAAGCTAGAGGTATTACAATTAATACAGCTCACATTGAATATAGTACAGATAAAAGACACTATGCTCACGTTGACTGTCCAGGACACGCTGATTACATTAAAAATATGATTACAGGTGCAGCACAAATGGATGGTGCTATCTTAGTTGTTGCTGCAACAGATGGACCAATGCCTCAAACAAGAGAACACATACTATTGTCAAAACAAGTTGGTGTTCCAAAAATCGTTGTATTCTTAAACAAAGTAGATATGTTACAAGGTGAAGAAGAAATGGTTGACTTAGTTGAAGTTGAAGTTAGAGAATTATTAAGCTCATATGACTTTGACGGAGACAATACTCCTATTGTTCGTGGATCTGCTAAAGGTGCTTTAGAAGGAAAACCAGAATGAGAAGCAAAAATTCTTGAATTAATGGATGCAGTTGATACTTACATTGACTCACCAGTTAGAGAATTAGACAAACCATTCTTAATGGCAGTTGAAGACGTTTTCACAATTACAGGTAGAGGAACAGTTGCTACAGGTAAAGTTGAAAGAGGACAAGTTAAATTAAACGAAGAAGTTGAAATTGTTGGATATAAATCAGAACCTAAAAAAACAGTTGTTACAGGTATTGAAATGTTCAACAAAAACTTACAATCAGCAATGGCTGGAGATAATGCCGGAGTTCTTTTAAGAGGAGTTAACAGAGACGAAATCGAAAGAGGACAAGTTATTGCTAAACCTAAAACTATTGTTCCACATACAACATTTAAAGCAGCTATTTATGTTCTTAAAAAAGAAGAAGGTGGACGTCACACACCATTCTTCCCTAACTACAAACCTCAATTTTACTTCAGAACAACTGACGTAACAGGTGGAGTTAAATTTGAACAAGGTGTAGAAATGGTTAAACCTGGGGACAATGTAAATTTAACTGTAGAATTAATTGCTCCAATTGCTGTTGAACAAGGTACTAAGTTCTCAATTCGTGAAGGTGGAAGAACAGTTGGTGCTGGAACAGTTACAGAAATTGTTAAATAATTAATTTCCAAATAATAATATTAAAATTAAAACACTGAATTTACTTCAGTGTTTTTTTATTTTCTTAAAAAGTATTTTTTATTTTTTAAAAAATAAAAAATTAGGAAAAAATTGAGTTGATACCCTTTTCTTGAAAAAATTTTTGAGTGTTTTAATTAATTATAATTTGAAATGAATGTTTCCCTAAATTTAATGGGAGACATTCATTTTATTTTATCTTTAATTTGTTTGTAATTGTAATAATAAATATAATTTGCAATTGCTTTGTGAAATTGTTTAAAAGTTAAAAATTCTTTTTCGCGACCATAAAAACATTCTCTTTTTAATGTCCCAAAAAACGATTCAATAATGCTATTATCTAAACAATTTCCTTTTCGAGACATGGACTGAATTATTCCTTTTTGTTTTAATTTTTCTGAAAATTGTCTATGTTGATAT
>NZ_KB911502.1 GCF_000383515.1 Mesomycoplasma hyorhinis ATCC 17981 | reverse complement strand
TTCTAAACCACTAATTCCCGATTCTAAATATTTTTTCGCTCAAAAAGATATTTGACTTGGATTAAGATTATTTTCAAGTGAAATTTTAACAATTGGTTCACCAGCTAAAAATCTTTTAACTATGTTTAATCTTTGATCTATAGTTCACTTTTTATTTCGTGGTTTTTTCTTAAGTCCTTCAACTCCTAATTTGTTATAAATTTTTTCTCAAAAATTTACTTGATTTAAAAAATTTTTTGACTTGTATTAGCAAAATCAGGCTTTTTAATTTTAATTCCTTTTTTGTATTTTTTTTACACATTCTAATTTAAATTCTAATGAATATTTCATAAAAAATCCCTTTTCTATTTTTCTAAGAGAAGGGGGATCTGCTCAAAACTAATTACTTTTTTTATTATTAATGTATAAAAATATACGTATAAGTTCGAGGTATTAATTATTATTGATTATTTTTTTGATTCTTGTTCTACTGCAGCTATATCTTCGTCTAATTGTTTATTGGCTTTTTTAGAATTTTCAAAATTTAAATCGAAGAATTCATTTTTTGCAACATAATCAGCTTTATTAGTATCTGCAAATTTTAAGGTTACAAATGTTCCAAAATTTTCAATTTATTCTTTAGTGTCATCGTAGTTTGTAAGAATAATTATTTAGGTAACATCTTCAGTGTTAATTTTATTGAAAATTTCTTCTACTTTATCTACTTTTTTAAATGAAGAATCTTCTGGATTATATCCTAAGGTTTTATAAATGTTATTTTCAAACGATTTTTGTAATATTCTTTTGTAGGAAGTGTTAATTTTGAATTATCTGTAGTTGAAATTTCTACTCTAGTTAATAAAAGTTGGTACAAATTATAGGATTTAACAGTTAAGGTTGCTTTTTCATTGCCTACTTGTTCTCTAATAGTTTTATTTAATTCTTCAGGATTGGTTTGTAATTGGTTTAGTTCTTCGGCATTTGTATTGTGTGCTTTATAAACTTCAGCAATGATTTTACTTTGTTCTTCTAAATCGTCTTGTTTTTCAGGAGATAATTTTGCGATTTTTTCTTCAATTTCTTTTTCTGTTGTTTCATCCAAACTGTGTTTTTGGTTGTATTCTTCTTGAGTTATAAATTTTGTATCTTTGACAAAATCATCTACACTCATTTTTTCATATTGTTTAGCAGAAGGATATCCTAAATAGAATTCATCACGAAGTTATTTTTGTTTTGCAACTTCTTGAGCTTTGTCTTCTTTGGCTTTTTTAACAATTGCTGCATCTAGTGTTGCATTATTGTTTCTTATATCATCAAGGTTTGATTCAAATAAAATGTTTTTGTAAACTATATTATCTAAAGTTATACCTTGATATTTAGTATGTGGTTTAGCTAAGTAGTGTTCTACTGGTTCTGCGAACTCTACTTTTACAAAACGTCCTCAATTAACTGTAGGTTTTTCAGAAGTTAGTTTGTTAGTTAGTAAAGTAATTTTTTTAATTTTAGCTCCAGGAACTTCTAATTGTTTTAAAATACTTTCTATTTTAGGATCACGGGTTAATTCAGTTGGTTTATCTTGTGCAATATAACCTAGTAATAAATAAATGTATTTTTCAAATGTAGTTTTTAGTTCTGGATTTGTTGATATTCCAAATGGTGAATTATCAGCTGTAGAAATTTCTGTTTTTATTAAAGTCAATCCATACATATGATATGGTTTGATATTTATATTTACTTTTTGATTTTCTAGTATTTGTCTGATAATTTGATTGAAATCGTTTGGATTATTTTCTATTTGTGCAAATTCACCGGCATTTGTGTTGTGTTTTTTAAATATTTCGTTTTTAATTTTGTTAATTTCTATTGGATCTTTTTACTTGTTTTGAGCAAGTGTTTTAATTTTATCTTCAATTTCTTTGTTAATTAATTGAATTTCTGCTGCTTTTTTATCATACTGTTCTTGAGTTATAAAATTTTCGTCAGCTTCGAAATCCTTTGTTGTCATAGCTAAATATTCTTTAGCTTTTGGAAATTCTTGATAAAAATTATCACGTTGTTCTTTTTGTTCTTCAATGGTTTTTGCAGTTGTTTCTGTTTTTGAATTTTGATCTTTTCCTAATAATTTAGCAAGAATTAATTCATATTCGGAACCATTTTCTTTAAGTTTTTTAAGTAAGTTTGCATTTTTTTGAGCAAAAATTACATAATCTTTAATTGTTTGTTTAACTTGTGCATCTGTAGATAATTTTTCATTGTATGTATTAGCTAAACTTAGAGCTAATTCAGCATTTATATGTGCACTTAGTTGTTTTGTGTAATTTACTAATTCTTCTGGAAGGGTTGAATTTGGTTCAAATGCTTTTGGACCAGTTGCTTGTTGAGCACTTATGTTTTCTTCTAAAAAGTTAGTAATAATTTTGTTTTTTCTGTTGTTTTTTGTTCTTCTGAAAGTTTGGTGTCATCATCTATTTTTGAGAGTTCTTTATCTATTTTAAGAGACTCAGCTAATGAAATAATGTCATCTTTAAATTCAATTAATTGTTGTTGATCAGTTGGTAATTTTATTTTAGAGTTTTCTTTTGCTTGTATTGATCCCAAAGTTTTTAAAATAACAGGCGAATATAGAGAAATTGGAGTTTTATACTCAATTTTAGTTTCTACTTTTGTTTCTGTTTTACGGTTTGGAAGGATTAAAGCCATAGCAATTATAGAAGGGGAAGCAAGTACTAAAAATACTGCAATACCCAACGCTAATTTACTCTTTTTTATGCTTTTAAAGTTCATCTATTAACCTCTTTTCTTTTACTAATAATTATATATATGCCAAGTATTTCGTACAAAAAACATCAGAAACAAAGGAAAATGAAGAAAAAATAAGTATTTTTTATTATTAATTAATCTGATTAAATAAAAAAACCACTACAAAATAACCGTGGTTTTAAGGCATAATTTTTTAATGTAATTTTTGATTTTTAAATTAAATTTTTATATAACAAAGTTTATATTAAATACTAAAAATATTCAATTTATAATCATTAATAATTAGGTGTTTTTAAATATATTAGCTAAAATTAAATAAATTAAATATTCAACAAATTTATTTTCCTTTTTGATTTAAAGCGCTATATTTATAATATATAATCATAATTTTTTAATAAAAAATATTTTTTTGGAAAATTAAATTTAAAGAAAAATAAAGGATTTTTATAAAAAATAATTTAAAGTCTAATTTAAAGTCTAATTTAAAGTCTAATTTAAAGTCTAATTTTGATAATATATAATTATAATTTTTTATATAAAAATTTTTTTTGATCTTTAATGTACAAACTAATCGTATTCTATTTATTTGTTTTAATTTTTCATTCACCTGTTTTTTTACTTCCTTCACGGAAAAGCTTCTCGGATTTTTGTAATTGTTGTAAATCCAAATTTAAAGTAGCTCTAGAAATTTTTAATTGTTGAGATATTTCGCTAATTGTAATATTTGGATTTTGTTTTATTAAATCTAAAATAATTTTTTGTCTTTCAATCACTTTATCTCTAACATTATGTTTTAAACCATTTCGATTAATATTAGTTGATTCGTAATTTCTGTTATATAAAGTTACTTTGACCATATTGGCATTAACATCATACCTAGGTTGCTTATCAAAATTTTTATAACTATCGAAGATTAACTCAACACCTCTTCCTTGTTCTTCTACGAATTGCAATAAACGTAAAATTTGAGCAATACCTTTATTTCTTCTATTATTTACACCGTTTTTAATTTGTTCTAGCGTTAAATTCTCTACTAAGCCACCTGGTGAATAAACTTCTACTCTATCATCAAAAAAGCTAATTGTTATATCTGAATTTATAAGACTATAATCTCTATGACAAAATGCGTTTAATATCGCTTCTCTTAATGCTTGAGTTGGATAATCTCTAACTTCTAATCTATAAGTTTGATTTGGAAAAGTAGCTTTGGTTTTGTTGTAAATTTCTGTAGTTTTTAGTATTGTATCAATTTGTTCTAATATTGAACCTGATAAATCTGCTTTATCTAAAAAAATTTCTTTTGTAAGTCCTTGATAATAAGCTAATTTTGTGACAATTTGACATTGATCACTAAAATACAATGCAATGTTGTTATATTTGTTATCATCATTTATTAAAGATAGTTTTTTAGGATTAAACTTTATATTTAACTTTTCTAAAGCTTTTTTAAAGTAATTAAAAGTTAAATCTGTCCTTTCGATAGATTTTTTTCAAAATAATATGGCTCAGAGTTCAAAAACATCCTTCCTATTTGTTCTAAACTTGCACGTTGAGTGGTGCTACCAATTCTAACAAAAAATTCAGGACTAGAATTACTTAAAGAATAGGGTTTTTGCTTACCTTCTCTCACTGTGATTTTAATAGGGATTGTGCTACTATCTCAATTTATAAGATCGTAGCCATCATTAGAAAGTTGGGATTTTCACATAGACAATTTATCTATTCACATTTGTTTTGTCTTATCATCTATTGGTTGAATAATACAACGAGTTTCATCATCAACACCTAAATAAATTATTCCACCATTTGTATTCAAAAAAGCTAAAATAGTTCTTGCTACTTTATCATTTATTTCTTGTTTGTATTCTACATTTGTATCTTCGATTTGTTGCATTGTTTTACAAATATTTTCTTGATTTTTCTTCATTTTAACTCCTACAGTATTTGGTATTTTTATTTTATAATAATTTATTTATTTTCTTTTTCTGTAGTTGTTAAGAAAATATCGTGAATACTTACATAGTCTACATTATGTTTACTTGGAAAGACAATTTCAATTTGTTTTATAAAATCATTAACATCGAAAGTATATGTAACCATTGACTTATCTTTGGATCAAATAGGTTGTTGTTTTATACTTAATTTAGTTTGTTTTCCATCTTTATTAGTTACATTAACTACAAATGGGTCTTTTATGTATTTATCTAAACCTGCTTTAGCTGGTCAGAAATAACTAGGATCATTTTTAAATTTAAGTTTGATTTGTCCAACAAAATTTCTTTTTTCTGTTTTTGGTTTTACGAAAAATTTAATATCTTTTGAACCTGGTCAAGCAAATCAATAATAACCATTTAAAAAGACATTTCCAGGTTTGTAATATTGTAATCATCAACTACCAATTTGTGTAGCATCAGTAGCTCAATGTTTAGTTAATTCTTTATCATCAATAATTTTGTTCAAGTTTTTTCAATCGTGTTCATAAAATCTAGCATTTGCTAAATAGTTAATATGATATTTTATTTTTAATTGTCCACTTTGATTATTAACAATTTGGAAATAAAAAGAATCTAAAAGTTTTCTGTATTTTTCATCTACCAAATTAGTGATAGTTTCTTGATTTACAAAAGAAGGAAGTAATTTATCTGAAAGTTTATTTAATTCTTCTTTTACTTTATTTTCAATTACTTCTAAAGATTCAATATCTAAAACTTTATTTTGATTTGAAAGTAAAATTTCTTTAGGATTTGAAAAATTTTCATCTTTGGCAAGTAATAATTTTTCAATTAAGTATTTACCTTTTTGATTAAAAATGGTAGAAATGGTAATATCTAATTTATTTTGTTCTTTATTAAATAAAAAGCTGTTATTTTTTTCAGTTTTTAATTGTTGTTCTTGTTGATTTTCTTGATTTTTCAAGACTAGTTTAAACTTATTTTTGTTTAAATCTAAATTTGTATCTAAACTAATATTTAATTTACCTGTTTTTGTATCAATATTAGAAATTTGTTTAATTTCTAGTTTATTTTCAAAAACTCAAGGTGTAAAAAGATTAAAACTAGCAATGACTGCTTCTTGATTTGCTAAATCGTATACATCAATTTTATCTACTTGATATTTTTTATTTAATTCTAAATTTGAAAAAGTTAAATTTACTTCTTTTTTGAAGCCATTTTGATCAATTGTGCCTTCTGTAGTTAATGTTTTATTCTTGTTGGAATCATCAAAGTAATAAACTTTTATTTTTTTATTTTGATTAAAATCTACTTTAGAATTTTTTAGATCATCGTTTATATCAATTTTTGCATCTACAGAATCAAAAGTCCTTGATTTTACTTCAAAGTTAGAAAATGTTTGAGAGATTTTCAATGAATCACTTATATTAAAATCCTTAACTGAAAAATTTGTTTTTTGTTTTGAATTATCGAGTTTTTCTAAAGTTAAAAATTTGAGTGTATATTCTTTGTTTACTTCTAAATCTTTAAGATCTAATATATATTCTAAAACTTTAGAATCTTTTAGTTCTACAAAAGAAGTTTGCGCAATTTTATTATCACTAGAATGATATTCTAATGACAACTTATTATTTAAATATAAATCTGATAATTTAGAAAACTTTAATTTTATTTTGTATGAAGAGTGTTTGTCAGTTAATTTTTGTGAATCTACTTCTCTTTGTAGAGTGATTTTTACATCTTCTTCGTTAATAAAGCTAATATTTTGTGCAAAATCTTGTTTGTTATAAATAATATTGTCAGTGTTTTTACCTACATTTTCTAAAGCTTTTGTAGGTTTTGAAACAAATTTTATTTTATCTAATGTATAAATAGAATTTGCAGTCAAATTAGAAACAACAAACTCTATTTTGTATTTATTATTTGCATCTTTAGTAATTTTAGCTTTAGATTCGATTTTTTTATCTTGTGATTCTAATGAAACTAAAACTTCTTGATTATCTTCAAGAATATTATCTTCGCTAGTTAAAAAAATATTAATTTTATATTCATTTTCCTTCATTTTTGAAGCAAAATTTGAAAAATCAAAGCTAATGTCTTTGGTTTTTGTAATAAAAGTTTTTATTAATTCAGTAGGTAAATATATCGGGTTTTTTATTGCAGTATCTACGTAGGTAGTAGAATTGATTTTATATTCAGAATTTGAATCTAAATCGTTTAAATTAAACACTAATTTATTATTATTTATAGTAGAAATTGCTTCTTTTTGTGTGTTGTTTTTTATATTTAAAACAAATAACTTCACTTCTTTTTCTGAAGCAATTTGATTATTTTGTGCTAGTGTAAATTCTACATTTGCAGATGTAGGACCAACATTATAAAAATTTACATTATTTACTGTAGTTAATGTATTGTCAATAGCAGACTGTTGTGTATGTTCTTGGTTTGTTGAAGAACTAGCAAAAACAAAACGAATATTTCAATCTCTTAGATTAATTGAGATTTTATCTTGTTCAATAGATTTTAGCCTAAAAATTCCAATTGTGTTAAAAGATGTTTGTTTTAGTCTAATAATACCATTACCATCTGTTGTCTCAGAAAATGAAATTAACTTATGATTATTTTGATCTTCAAAAGTAAGTTGTACTTTTTTATTTGCAGATAATTCCTTGTTTAGTCTGATTTCTTGTGGTTCAATAGCATTATCTCAAGTGATATTTCTTAAATTAATTTGAGGATCTAGTTTTAAAATTAATTCAGTGGCCTTATCATCTTCATAAAGACCTGTTAACAAAAAATAAGGTCTAGCAAATTTTTCTGTAACTGAAGGATAATAAATAATAGCTTCTGCATTTTCATTTACAGAAGAAATTTCGACTTTTGGAACTGAATTTAGTTCTTCAAATTTGGCAAAAACAACTTTATTTGCATATTTAGCATCTAATTTAATTTTCGCAGCTATATCGGAAGTACTATTTTGTTCTCTTTGTTTATATTCTAGTTTATATTGTTTGTTTTGACTTAATTTATTAACATTAGAATTTGTATAAGCTAAAGGTACAGCAATAGATACAGTTATTACAAAGAAGATAACAACTGCTAGTATAATAATTCAAAATTTTTTTCTTAGTATTTTCATGATTAATTCCTCTATTTTATTTTTTGTTGTAATAATATACACTAAAAAATAAAAATTACAACAATTGAGCAGATCCTCTTTTCTTAGAAAAATAGAAAAGGGGATCTGCCCAAAAGTGTGTTTTCTTAAATTTTTTTTGGCAAAAATCAAAAAAAAAAAAAAAAAAAGAATAAAATTTATAAATAGTGATGGAGGGTAAGTGTATGAAAAAAGTAAAAAGTCTTTTATTATTATCTGTAATTCCTTCATTTTTCTTTTTAATTTCTTGTACTCAAGAACAAACTCAAAATCAAATTTTAGAAGAAGTTTCTTCAAAAATGAAGCAGTTTTTAAATGAAGATGAAAAATTAAAATCAGATGTAATTCAAAAATTAGATTTCAAAAAGATTTCTGAAAACAAAGCAAGTTTAGATATTACTTTAGAATCAAGTTTTATGTCAATTTTTTCAAATCCAAAAGCTCGACTCAACTTAGAAGTAAAAATTTCCAACATTAATAAGCGAATTTACAAAAGAAAGAATGAATTTGAAAAAAATAATGCAACTTTTTTAATTGATAATATAAATCCAAGTCTTGATTATAAAGTAGAAATTATTAAAATTAATGATAAAGAAGTTGCTTTAACCGAATCTGAATCCAATAATTTTCACTTTCAAATAAAAGCTACAAAACCAGCGCCAAAAAAAGAAGAAGAACCAGCAAATAACAATACACCACCTACTCAAGAAAGTAGTCAACAAGAACAGCCAAAAAATAATGATTCATCCTCACAAGAACAATCTCAACCAGATAAAAACGAACCACAACAAGATCAAAAAACACCAAGCTCTGATAATCAAAGACAATTTACTCTTCCTGATAATTTTCGTTTTCCAACTCAACAAACTGATTTATCTGCGAATGAATATCCTTCTTTTGCTTCAAAATATCGAGCCATTGATCCCCAAGCTTTATATAAAGAACTTTATGATAGAACCTTTTCTGTTAAATTTGGAATAACTTTAAATAAAGGCGTTAAAAATTATGGTTCACCTGAAAACAAATTTTTAGCAACTGAAAATGGAACAACTTGACTTTTAGATTATCATAAAAAAGATGAAAATAATTACAAGTTATTTTTTGCCACAAACCTTCATGTTGCTTCACATTTATCAAATACTTTAGATGAAAATCTTTTAAAAAATTTTAATTATGAAGATCCAAGTCATAATAAAGCAACTTCTATTTCTTTAGGTAAATCTTCAACAGAACCTAATAGTTTTTTAATGCACAATAATAACTATGATTTTTCAACTAATCAAAATAATATAACTAAATTTTATGCTTCAGATCCTAATTTTAAAAATGCAAATTATTCAGATCTATCTGCATCAGTTACAACCAAAACTGAAGCTTTTTCTGCTCCTAAATTAATTTTTGCTGGTTATGACTTTATTGATCGCAAATATATCCAACCTTTTCAAGATGAACTACAACAAAGAGTAAAAAGTACTTTGGATCATTCTACAGATGATGAAGAAACTAATGAATATAGTGAATACAAAATACTCCAAAATGCTTTAAAAACTAAAGAATTTATTCCTTTATACACAGATTTTGCTGTTTTTGAATTAGATGTTAATTTAGCTAATGCAGATTCAACACTAAAGAGTTGAATTTTAAAAGCAATTAATGCATTAAATGAATATATAAAACGAAATAAAGAAAATGAACTCCCAAATCAAGACAAATCTATTTCTAATTATATGCAAAGTATGGACTATGTTTCTGCTAAATATTTGTCCAACAATAGCCAATATTTAACTAATTCTAAAAATGCTTATGTATTAGGGTATCCTGGAATTGATAACGGGAAATCGACATTAGCTTGAAATAATCCTACAGAGAGAAACGATGATAATAACCCGCCTTCTTATTGAAGATCACCAAAAAATAAAGAAGCTTTTGCTATTTCAAGTGATGGATACCAACAAAAAATGCTAAATCAAAATTTAAATCCATATACTAAAGTTTTTCATAGGGTTTTAGGTGATTATTATGGATTTACTAATAATATAAAATTTTCTTCACTTTATTTCGGTGCCTCAGGGTCACTAGTTTACAACGAATTTGGACAAATGATTGGAATTTATAGTGGCGTGCAAGTAAATGGAGAAAAATGAAATTTATTAAAATTTGCATCGTATACTCCATTTTTGCTTTCAAATGATTTTAGAGATGGAGATAATAATAAAGTTATTAAAGCATATAATTTAATTGATGGTTCTAATAAACAAAAATTTCCTGCTCAAACACGTTCTTATAGACAAAATTTACAAGAAATTTATCCAAATGGATTTGAAAATGGAAATTTTACAACAGCATTATTTCCAAATGGTTTTAAATAAAAAACAACAAAAAAGAAGCATTGTAGCTTCTTTTTTGTTTATAGTTTTAAATTAATCTAAAGAAATTAT
The DNA here is from genome assembly GCF_000383515.1 of Mesomycoplasma hyorhinis ATCC 17981. GTDB lineage: Bacteria > Bacillota_I > Bacilli_A > Mycoplasmatales > Metamycoplasmataceae > Mesomycoplasma > Mesomycoplasma hyorhinis. The sequence goes on along the minus strand of NZ_KB911502.1, from coordinate 3,569 downwards.
TTGATCAAATTTAGATAAAAATTTATTATTGAAATGATGTGTTATAAAAATAAGTGTTAAATCTTTATTTGAAAGTAAACCATAAACTATTTTGTCAAAATTTTCTTTATCTAAACTAGATAATCCTTCATCAATGATCAAAATTTCTTTAGGTTTGTATAATGATCTACCAAGATGAATTTTTGAATTTGACCAGTAGAAAAATTATCTGTGTCTATCTCTATCGTTTTTTCTAGTTCTAGATTTTGATAGTTTATTTTGTCTAACAACGGAATTATTTCTTCTTTAGTTTTTGTTTCTAAAAGGGTAATATTTTCTAAAGCTGATGCATTAATTAAATCTGAATTATTATACACATAGTTAATATATTCATTTATAGAATCGGGTTTTAATTTTTTAATGTCATATTTGTTATTTATTAGGATTTGACCTTTAAATTCCTTCTCAATTCCTAATAAAATCCTTGAAAATGTTGATTTCCCTGAACCATTAGCACCTTTTAATAAATACTTTTTACCTTTTTGGATTTCTAAATTTAAATTATTAAATAAGATTCTATCTTCAATTTTATAGTTTAAATTTTTAATACTAATTGAAGAGAAAGCTTCTTCTAAATCTTGCAATTCATTTTTTGGATTTTCTACTTTAAAAAGAGGATTTTGTTTAAAATTTTTGATATTTTTTCTACTTGCTATTAAATTAGGAAGTAAATCAAAAAGTTCTTCTATATTAGTGAAAAAAGAATCAAAACTTAATTGGACTAATGCCATTAAAGAAATATTTGCAAATATAGCTACTTAATCATTTAAGTTATTATAAGAATTTCAAAGAGAAAAGAATACTAATGATATGGTAACTAAAAATGCAAATAATTTACTTGTATTTTTGTTTACAAAAGAAATAAAATTGGATAATTTTCAATATTTTTTTTCATATTTTAAAAGACTTTGATATTTTATGTCTATAACACCTTCTAGTTTATCGGATTTATTTAAAGCATATAAAGTTGGTAAGTTTTTCAAAAAATCAGCTAAAAATGAATTAAATTGTGATTGTTTTTCTAGTGTGGTTTCTAATAAAATACTTACTTTCTTAGATAAAAAAGTTGTGTATAAAAAGAAAATTATCAAAATCAAAATTGTTGCTAAACCCAGTATTCAAAAAAAATAAAATATTATACCTAAAGTGATTGTAATAATAGAAATGATTTCAGTAATCTTGAATAATTTAGTATAAAAAGTTGAAACAATTGTTTCAATAGTATTGTTTATTTGTGAACAGTAATAACCAGGTGATTTTTGATTATACTCTTTAAAAGTTACCCTAAGTAAAAAAGACTGAAAACGCTTAATTAGCTTCACTTTGTGATGAATTAAAAAACCTTTAAAATAAGCTGTATTTATTGTTTCAAAAAGTCTTAAAATTAGTCAAACTAAAAAGTAAGATATACTTCAAAATAAAAGGAAAAACCAATTTTTATTTATGATAGAATAAAAAATAAAGTATGGTGAAATTATATTAAAAACATTAAAACTGACGGTAAATATTACGTAAATTCAGTTTCAAATAATAAATCAAAAATGCTTTGGTGGTTGTTTCATTGCTTTTCCTATAATTCAATAATTTCATCAAATAAATGCTTAATTTCTTCTGGAATATGATGGCTAACAATAAAAATAGTTTTATTCATCTGAGATAAAAAATCTTTATAAATTTTTAAAACATCCTTTTTATATATATTGTCAAAAGCTTCATCCAAACACATAATATTTAAGTCTTGATATTCTAATCTTGCAAGGGCAATATTCTGTTTTCACCTTCAGATAAGATAGAATCATTTATTTCTTTGTTTAAATCTGAAAATTCTAAAATATCATATTTTTTAACTAAAGATTCTAATTTTTCTTTATTTAAATTGTTATCTCATAAACTTATATTATTTTCTAAAGTATCTTGAAAAATAATATTTTCATTTGTAAGTAAAGCTATATTTTGTCTTAAACTTTTATCTAAAATGTTTTTGTATTCCAAATGGTTATTTATTAGTATTTGACCTTCATAGTTAGTAATTAGTCCTGAAATAAGTTTTAAAAGAGTTGACTTTCCTCTTCCTGAAGGCGATACTATTCCGTATTTTTTAGTTGTTAAAAATTCAAGATTTAAATTTTGAAAAATACTTTCATTTTCATTGTACTTAAAACTTAAATTTTTAATAGAAATGCTTTTTATTTCTTCATTTAATTCTCTTTTTATAGAAGAATTATCTTCTTTTGAAGGAAGAAAAATTTCTAAATAAGGTATAAAACTTTTAAAAATTAAAACAAAGGAAAAGACTGAAGAAACTGAGGCAATAAAACTGGTTGTTAAAGAAAATAGACTAATAAAAGATTCTCAAGCAAATGTTTTATTGTATGTTAAAACTGATAAAGTAATTAATGAACTAAATAAAAAAACTGAAAAAATAATTTCTAAAAAATATTGACTGTAATAAAACTGTTTAAAAAATTGAAATTCTTTTGTGTACTTATCCAAAACTTGGTTTTTTAAAAAGGATTTAAAAATCTTTCTTTTATTGAAAAAGTAAAATAGCTTGAATAAGCCAAAAAGTTTAATTTGTTTTTTTGCATTCAAACTTAATATTTCTTCTAATTTTTCTTGTAATTTGTTTAAGACTGGAGAAAATTTTACTAGTATAATAATAGAAATTATTAAAGCTATAAAGCAATGTAAAATAATTATTCAAATTTTAATTTCTGTCAAAAATAAAAACAAAATAGTGAGCGGAATATTAAAAAATGAAGAAAAAAGAAAAGAATAAATTAGTTCATTCATAGAAAAAACAATCGATAAATTTACATTATACTTAGAAATATATGAAGTTTTGCTTTCTAAAATATAATCATATGATTGTTTAGCTATTTTATTAGTTAAAAAATTAATATTTTTTCTCTTGGTGTTATATAAAACATTATTTGTTTTAAAAATTAATATTAATTCAATGAAAAAAAATAAAACAAAAGAAACAACAGGCATGCAAATTCAAGTTATAAATTCTGGATTTTGAATTTCTACTTTATTTTTTATAAATTTTATTAAATAAGAATAAGTAAACAAATGAAGATTTAAAAAAGAATAAAATAAAAACTTAAGAAACAAAATTAGGAAGTTGGATGTTTTATTTAAATTAATAAAATAATTAATAATGCTAAAAAGTTTCATAATTTTGAAGTGATACTCTTTTCTTAATAAAATTTTAAATAATTAAATTAATTATAATTTGAAATGAATGTTTCCCTAAATTTAATGGGAGACATTCATTTTATTTTATCTTTAATTCGTTTGTAATTGTAATAATAAATATAATTTGCAATTGCTTTGTGAAGTTGTTTAAAAGTTAAAAATTCTTTTTCGCGGCCATAAAAACATTCTCTTTTTTTAATGTCCCAAAAAACGATTCAATAATGCTATTATCTAAACAATTTCCTTTTCGAGACATGGACTGAGTTATTCCTTTTTGTTTTAATTTTTCTGAAAATTGTTTATGTTGATATTGTCAACCTTAATCACTG
>NZ_KB911501.1 GCF_000383515.1 Mesomycoplasma hyorhinis ATCC 17981 | reverse complement strand
GACTTGGATTAAGATTATTTTCAAGTGAAATTTTAATCATTGTTTCACCAGCTAAAAATCTTTTAACTATGTTAATCTTTGATCTATAGTTCACTTTTTATTTCGTGGTTTTTTCTTAAGACCTTCAACTCCTAATTTGTCATAAATTTTTTCTCAAAAATTTACTTGATTTAAAAAATTTTTTTGACTTGTATTAGCAAAATCAGGCTTTTTAATTTCAATTCCTTTTTTGTATTTTTTTACACATTCTAATTTAAATTCTAATGAATATTTCATAAAAAATCCCCTTTTCTATTTTTCTAGGAAAAGGGGATCTGCTCATACTTGTTGTTTTTTTATTATTAAATTGAATTATTTTGTAGCTTTGGATTTTGGATTGGATTTTTTAGTTGCTTCTTTTTTAGGTTTTGCTTTTTTAACTTCAGTTGTTGTTTTAGCAGATGTTTTTGTTTTAGTTTTTGTTTCTTTTGCTTTTGTTTTGTCTGAATTAGGAGTAGTTTTTCTGTCTTCTTTTTCTGAAGAAACTTTAGATTTTTTATCTGAATTATATTCAATTAATTTATCTAAAACTTTGGAATTTGTTATGTTAACTTGTAATTGAGTTAGAGGAAATGTTTTTTTAACTTCCTCTACTGGTTTTTTATAAAACTTAGCTAGTTTTCCATATTCAAATTCATAGTCTTCAGGTCTAGCAAAAATTTGTTCTAGTTTAGAAATTTCTGCATAAATGAACGCATTTTTAAGAAGATTTATTGATTCAGTTCTCATTTGAAGTTTGATATCTTCTTCTGTAAATTTAGTAATTTCTAAGTATTCTTTAAGAGTAAATCCTTGAGATTTTAAATTACTTTCAAATAATTTTTCTAATCTTTTCATTTCATTTAAAAGTAATTTTTCAGAAATAGGAATTTGTACTTGTTTTTGAATTTCAGCAAATGCTTCTCTTTGGAATGCAACTCTGTTTTGTTCAAGTTTTTCATTAAATGTTAATTTTGATAAATATTCTCTTAAATCTTTTTCTGTTTTAACATCTTCTAAAGCTAATTTTTTAACAAATTCTTCGTCTAATTTAGGAAGAATCAACTCTGTAATTTTGTTAATCTTAATTTTAAATTTAGCTTCTTTTCCAGCATAAGCAGTTACATGATAATTTTCAGGGAAAGTTACAAAAATTTCTTTTTTCTCACCTTTTTTCATTCCAACTAATTGCTCTTCAAATCCAGCAATAAAGTTACCTGAACCAATTTTTAAATCAAAATGGTCAGCTTCTCCACCTTCAAATGCATTACCATCAATAAACCCTTTAAAATTGAAATTTACAATGTCTGAGTTTTTAACTGGTTGTTTTGATTCTTGAAATGCAGCTCCTGATTCAAGTAATTTTTGAACTTGTTTATCAACATCTTCTTTGCTAACTTTTGGTTCAACAAATTTAGTTTTTAAATTTTTGTAGTCAGGTAAATTTAATGTTGGATATACTGGATATAAAAAACTTATTTCTAATTTGGTTTGAGAAATGTCTTCAATTTTGTAGATCGGACCATCTAAGACATTATCATCTGCCATTACATTTTGTCTTGCTTGTGTTTCTAATTCTGGAGTTATTAAAGACACTGCCTCTCTTAAAATAGATGCTTCTGAAATGTGTTTTTTAGCAAGTTTTGGAGGTACACTTCCTTTTCTAAATCCATCAATTTTTAAATTTTTTGTTAATTTAGCTTCTGCTTTTGCTTGCATTTTTTTTCATAATGCTTCTTCTGGTTGAAGTGTAATCTTTAGTTCTGAAGATTCAGTTAATAATTCTCTTTTTAGCATATTATTCTCCTAGTATCTAACTAATTCATATGATTAGTTTTAGTACTTAATATTTTAACAAATTACTTCATTTTATAAAGTAAAATTTACCATTTTTTTAAGTTTATTTAAAGCAAAATTAATGGATTTTTGAATTATTTGTTTTCTTGTTCCTTTGTAGTTAAGTTCTCAAACTTTATTGTTAATTGCGATAAAAACCTGACCTACTTTAGTTCCTTCTTGTGCAGTTGGGCCTGCACTTCCTGTGAAAGAAACACAAAATGTGGAGTTAAAAAATTTTTTGCCATTTTTTGCCATTGCCAAAGCAGTTTCTTTATTAACAACTCCTTTTGAAGTATCTATATTTAATTTTGCTTTAATCTCGTTTGTGTAGGCAACTAAACCACCTTTAAAATATTTGGAAGCTCCTGGAGTTGAAACTATTTTAGAAGCAAAACCTCCACCTGTGAAAGATTCAACACAAGAAATAGTTTGTTCAGTATTTTCCAATTTTCAATCTATTTTATTAAAGTGATAATTTTTTTTGCAGTACTGACAAATGAGTTCAATTTTGCTTTGTTTTTGAAGGATTTTTTCAACATCTTCATTAGATAATAGTTTTAATAAATTTCTGGTATTTTGCTTTGAACAACTACATTTGTATTGTCAGAGTTTTTTATCTAATATTTTTACATCTAGTAAGTTCTCAAATTTTTCAAGACCCAAATTCTCCAAAGAATTTTGTTTTAAAAGACTTTCGAGTCAATTTATGTCTTCTTCATTGTGAATTGGAAGAAGTTGAAAAATGGCTGATTGAGCTTTGATAATTTTCCCATTGGCATCAATTTCTAAAAATAATTTAACTGCAGAAGCAACTTGTTCAGATAAATTAAAGTAAAAAGCTAAATCACTAATTAGATTACCTTTTTGTAAATTAACTTGACCTCCGTAATTTTGTTCATTTATTTGACTAACTACTTTTAAAAATCCTTTATTGCCTACAGTTTTTTCAAGGAGTTGTAAATAATTAAGTTGTGAAAAATCCTTTATTTCTAAAGCAAAGTCATCGTGTGAAAACATTGCTCGAATATTTCCATTACTATTTGAATCTACAATTAAAGAGTCAATATTTTCTGATTTTAAAAGTGTAGTAGTTTTTTGATTTTTGGAATTTATGATTCTGGATAAAGGCCCAAAAGTAGCAATAGCACTTGCTAAAATAATTGCAGCTACTTTATTTGTTTTTTGTTTTTTGATAATATCATTTGCTACTTGTGTAAAATCAGATAAAAAGATTCTAAAGTTGTTTTTAATAGCTGTTTTTGTATATGATTGAGTGTTCATTTTGTCCTATGAAATTAAAATAAGAAGTAAAATATCACTTCTTATTTTAATAGTTTTTATATTTAAATGTTATTAAAAAATTATTTTTTTGCAAAGTGTAAAGCAACTCTTACATATTGAGCAACAAATGAAGATTCATTGTCATATCAAGCATAGAGTTTGTATAATCTTTTTCCATTTACATCTATAAATTTAGTTAATGTTGCATCAAAAATGGAACCATGTGTATTGTTAACAATATCTGAAGAAACAACTTGATCTTCGTTGTATTGGAATGATTCATTTTGAACTCTTTTCATTTCGGCATTAACTTCTTCAACGCTTGGATTTGATTTTAATTCAACAGATAAGTCAACAAATGACCCTGTAATAACTGGAACTCTAATAGCAATTCCGTCTAATTTTCCAGTTAATGAAGGAACAACTAAACCAATAGCTTTTGCTGCCCCTGTTGAAGAAGGAACAATATTATAAGCAGCAGCTCTAGCTCTTCTTAAATCTTTGTGTGGTGAATCTTGTAATCTTTGATCAGCTGTATAAGCGTGAACTGTAGTCATAAATCCGTGGCTAATTCCGAATTTTTTATCTAAAAAGTGTACTAATGGTGCTAGTGCATTTGTTGTACATGAAGCAGCGGATAAAATTTTGTCCTCTGATGTAATTGTGTCGTGGTTTACGTTATAAACAATAGTTTTAACATCATTTCCAGCTGGTGCTGAAACAAGAACCTTTTTAGCTCCTGCTTTTAAGTGCTTTTCACTTCCCTCTTTAGAAGCAAAAAATCCTGTTGATTCAACAACTAAATCAACTCCTAATTCTCCTCAAGGTAAGTTTTCTGGATCTCTTTGAGCAAAAATTTTGATTTCGTGTCCATTAACTACTAATTTGTCATCACCTACTGCTTCTACAGTACCTTGGAATGTTCCATGTGCAGAATCATATTTAAATAAATGTTTTAAAACTGGTGCACTTGTTAAGTCATTGATTGCAACAACTTCTAGTTCTTTTGTGTTTAGTTCAAGTATTCTTCTTAAAATTAATCTACCGATTCTTCCGAATCCATTTATAGCTATTTTTTTCATTTTTTTCCTTTGATTTTAAAGTATTTAGATTAAATTTATTCTATTTAAAAGAATCTTTTTAATTATACTACTTTAGATTTAAATTTAAATAATTCATATTAAAAACAGCCTATATTATAGACTGTTTTTGGAAATTAATTTTCTTTAACTTCAGCTTCAATTGGTTGATCATCTGAAGAAGTATCAGAAGTATTTGCTTGTTGTGCTGCAGCTTGAGCAAAAGCTTGTGCAGCTTGTTCAATTTGGTCTAATTTTGTTTTTAATTCTTCAATTTTTTCTTCTTTTACCAAGTCTTTTAATTCTTGAATTTGTTTTTCTAAAGTTTCTTTTTGTTTAGCATCTACTTTATCACCTTGGTCTTCTAGAGATTTTTCTAATTGATTAATTAAAGCTTCAGCTCTAACTGTTACTTCAATTTTTTCTTTTTTCTTAGCATCTGCTTCACGATTTTCTTCAGCTTCTTTTACCATTCTTTCAATTTCTTCTTCAGATAAGGTGGTTGTATTTTTAATAGTAATAGTTTGTTCTTTGTTTGTTTTTTTATCTTTTGCTGATACAGTTGTTATTCCGTTAACATCAATTGAGAAACTAACTTCAATTTGAGGAACTCCTCTAGGTGCTTGTTCAATTCCTGAGAGATTAAATCTACCTAATAATTTATTATCAGCAGCTAATTGTCTTTCTCCTTGAACAACTGAAATTGTAACTTCTGTTTGGTTATTTTCAGCAGTTGAGAAAATTTGTGATTTAGTAACAGGAATTGTTGTGTTTCTTGGAATTAATGGAGTAGCAATTCCACCTAATGTTTCAATACCTAAAGTTAAAGGTGTAACGTCAAGTAATAAAACATCGTTAATTTCTCCAGCTAAAACACCACCTTGAATTGCAGCTCCAATAGCAACAACTTCATCTGGATTAATGGATCTATTTGGTTTTTTACCTAATGTGTGCTCAATCATTGTTTGAACAGCAGGAATTCTTGTTGATCCACCAACTAATAAAACTTCATCTAAATCTTTTGCTTCTAATTTTGCTTCTTTTAAAGCATCCATAATTGGTTTTCTTGTTTTATCTACTAAATGAGCTGTCATTTTTTCAAATTCTGATCTTTTTAGTTCTAACTCAACATTAATAGGTCCTTTTGGTCCAATACCCAAAAATGGTAATGAAATTGTAGCAACTGATTGGTTGGATAAAGAAATTTTTGTTTTTTCTGCTTCTTCTTTTAAACGAGATAAAGCCATTTTGTCTTTAGAAGGATCAAATTCATATTCTTTTTTAATTTTGTCAACTAATCAATCAACAATAACATGATCTCAGTCATCTCCTCCTAGTTTGTTATCACCACTAGTTGATAAAACTTCGAAAGTTCCACCTGAAAGTTCTAATACAGAAACGTCAAATGTTCCTCCACCTAAGTCGTAAACTAATACTTTCATTTCTTTTTCAGTTTTTTCTAGTCCAAAAGCTAAAGCAGCTGCAGTTGGTTCATTAATAATTCTTTCTACTTCTAAGCCAGCAATTTTTCCTGCATTTTTTGTTGCTTCTCTTTGTGCATTATTGAAGTAAGCTGGAACAGTAATAACTGCTTTTGAAACTTTGTTACCAATTTTTTTCTCTGCATATTGTTTTAGATAAGAAAGAATTTTTGCAGAAATTTCTTCTGGTTTATAGTCTTTTCCATTTGCTTTTACTGTTTTATCTGTTCCCATTAATCTTTTAATTGAAGCAATTGCGTCAGGATTTGTTTCTAATTGTCTTTTAGCAGCATCTCCTACGATTTCTTCTCCGTTTTTAAAAGCAACAACAGAAGGTGTTGTATTTTTTCCATTTGGATTTTCTAATACAACTGGCTTACCATTTTCTATTATAGAAACAACAGAATTTGTTGTTCCTAAATCTATTCCTAAAATAATTTCTTTTGCCATTTTTATACTCCTTTAATGTGTCTAATTTTGTTTTTTAATATCGATTAAATTCATATGATAGCAAAAGTATAACATAAAAAATGGCACTTACAAGCAAAAAGTGCCACTTTTTTATTTTCTTAATTTTTGTTTAAAATTTCCTAAATTTTTACTTTTAAGCTAATAAATTTAAAATTTGCATAAATAAATAATTAAAACCAATTCTTGAATTTGTATGATTTAGTAATAAATCTTCATTATTTTTAGTTAATAAAATAACATCCGATCTTTTAGCCATCATAGAATCTTTATTTGCAGTAAACAATATAGTTTTAATATTTCCTTTTTGTTTAATTTCGGTAAAAATTTTTTCAATATTAGGAGTTAGCGAAGAAAAGGAAAAGAAAATGCATAAAGAATTTTCATTTGCATTTTCTGTTCATTTTTTTTGAACATCTAAATCAAAAGAATAATTAACAAAATAATTTAGTTTAGATAAATAGTTTGCATAAACATTAATAACAGCTAAATTAGCTCCACGTCCAAAGAGTAAAATGTATTTATAACGCTTTAAAAGTTCTACTGCTTTTAAGATGGATTCTTGATTTACTTCAAAAATATAGTCAAGATTTGATTTTATTAAATTATGATATTGTAAGTATCTTGAATTTTTTTCCAAAGGTTTTTTACAAGCATCAGAAGAGACTCCATAAAATTTTAATTGTTGTTTTAACTCAGGTAAAAAATCTTTAACACCTTTAAAACCCAAATGCTTTATAAATTTAGAAACAGAACCGTTTGAGACATCAGAATGTTTAGAAATTAGGCCAATTTTCATAGTGTCTATATTATTTAAGTTCGATAGTAAATAAGATGCAATATGCGAAAATACTAAATTATCTGTATTGTTCTTTACATCTTCTAACTTTTTAAGAATATTTTCCATAAAACCTCTATTAATATCTAAATTTTAGCCCATTTTTTTTCTATATTAAAAAAATAATATAATTAGCAAAATAGGTGCTATAAATTTAAAATATTAAAACACTTCTTTTTCTTTAAAACAAGCATATATGCTGTTTTTAAAATCTTCGTTTTCTTCAAAATTGTCTACTTTTTCAAAATCATATAATGCAACTGTAAAAACTTTGTAATAAATAATTAGATAGTTTCTAAAATATGTAAAACTTAAAGTTCAAAAAAAAGCTAAGAACATTAAAAATAAAATTAATGTTGTTGTAAATAGTTTCACATTTAAATAAAAATTTAAATAAATATGACCTTCTATTTTTATGAATTTAAAAATTACAAATTCTAAAATAGTTTGTAAAAAAACCATTGATCCAAAAACGCAGATATTAATTAGTAAAAATGAATTTACAATAGTCATTATTAATAAATTTTTGTACAAAGACTTAATTTCTTCTAAATAATTTACCTTATAATCTCTTATCCTATAATCGTTTGCAAATGCATCAATTTCTTTTAGTGAATACTTTTTTATACTTACATAACTTGTTAACTTAATTTTTCTAAGTAAACTTAATAATACAGAACCATTATAAACGTAGTCAAATTTTGAAATTTTCAAGCCCTTTTTTTCTTTAAATTCTTCAAATTCTGTTCATAAATTATTTTTAATTAAAAATTCTTTTTTGAACTAATTGAGTTTCAAAATGTAAAGACAATCCTTCTAAATAAAGGTTATTTTTTCTAAATATTTTTTACTTTTTCAAGCAAAAAAACAAAGAAAATGAAGATAAAATAAAAAGTACTAGTGGAAAAATTTCTACAAATCAAAAAGGAAAATTCTCAGTTTTTAATGCAATGTAATTGTTTAACACATAAGGTTTAACATTTAAGTCTAAAATCAATCCAAATGATAAAAAAGCCAAAACAAAAGCAAAAAGATTGAAACAAGTAAATAAACTAATTTATTTTGTTTTATTTTTCAATTAAAAAAAAGAACGTATTTAAAAAGTGGTTTATTAGAAATATATTTAATCATAATATTTGAGTTGATAATTGATTGCGATATTAGTTACAAGAGAAATTCCAGATAATAAAGTATCTAATGAACTTATAAGTGTTCCTAAAGGATTTGCAAAAGAAGTGGTAAATAATATAGCTCTTTTAGTTCCAATGGTTGTAGAAAATTTTATTATTGGTTTAGAAGCAGAAAAAAACGTTTTTTTAAATACTACTTTTGATAGTGCTTTTGAAAAACAGGATCACCGCTTAATTTCTCAACTATTTTTGAAGCAATTATCTCTTTTAAATTTTGTGTAATATATTTACCAAAACTTTAACAGCAGAGTTTTTTGTAGCTAAATTTAAAATGTTGTAAATAAAAATCAAATCAGGTTTTTTAGCTTTTAAATCTTTTTTAAAGTTAGCTTTAAATTCTTCAAATGTCATCGCAGAAAATTTGATAATTTTTTCATATTCTGTAGAGTTTCTAAAACTTTTTATCCTATTTAAATCTACTTCCATTGCTTTTTGTGATTCAAAAGACTCATACACAAAAATTGTCATTATTGAAAATTGTAATGCAGGGCTTACTGCGAAGGGAATAGTAGCACCAAAAGTTCAGAATGCAGCAGCAGAATAAGATAAAAATAAGGCTCAAGATGCACTTGCTAAAGTTTCAGAAATTATATTAAATACTTTATTAGCAACATACAAAGATTGATATTTATTTAAAAAATCATCAAATTTTATGATACTCATCTTTGCTTCGTTTTGTAATTTTAAAAATTCAGCTTTTATTTTTGGATCTTTTAATGCTTGTTCTATTATTTTTTCTTGTTCTTTTTGAGATAAATTATTGCTTGAATTATTATTTTTTACATTATTATAGTAATTTAGTTGATTTAAATTATTAAATTCATTATTCTTTTGAACTTTCAAGCTATTTTCTGTTGAAATTTCTTCATTTTCTGTTAAAAAATTTGGATTTAAAAATTTTATATATTGAGTTCTAATTTCTGATAAATTAATTTGTTTATTTTTTATTGAATTTAAATTTTTGTAAAATTCATTTTTAAATTTATTCTTTTCATATCTATTATTGAAATTTTTTAAATTAGAATTTAACAAATTTTCAATTTCTTTGTTTTTAGAAAAATCAACAAATTGAACAAAATCTTGCATTTTTTTAAATTTTTGATCAAATTCATTAGCTCAATTTAAATTTTCCGATTTTCCCAATGGTATATAATCTGAAATTACACCTGAATCTATCATCATTGGTCTCACTTGCGAGAGTTCAGGATTTTGACCAACATTAACATTAGCATATTGATGTGCAGATGCAACAATACTTGTTATTTGAGATACATTTCCTATATCAAGTAATGTTTTTTCATAACTTTTTTCAATTAATTATTTATAATTTTTTGCTATTTCATCTAGTTGTTTTAATTTTAGCTCTAGAATTCCTATAATTTTCTGTTTTAACTTCAAATAAGAAGGATTTTCGATAATAATATCAAAAAGATTAAATCTATTATAAGGAGTATAAAAGTACAATTTTTGTTCTTTTTCTTGAAAGAATTTAAAACCTGTTTTTTCCAATTCTAATTCTTGTTCTTTGTTAATTAATTCAGAATCTATTATTAAAAAATTTTCATTTTCAAACATTTTTAATTTGGATAATATTGTTGATTGTTTTAAATAAAAAAGAATACCATTTATAGTTGTAATTTTAAAGTGAATTGATATATCAGTTGTATTAAAAATAAAAGGATCGAAAGAATATTCAGGATCTTTTTCTTTCTTTCTTTGTTGTTCAAAATGTTTTGTCTGTTTTTTGCATAAATATTTCTAAATTGCTTTGTGCAGTGTCGAAATTTTTTACATAATTAAATTGATAACTACTCCCAATTACCATTTTTTTATAGATCAATTGTTAAAGTTTAAAACATATTTTTTATTCGGAATTCATTTATATATAATAATACAAATAAAACAAAAAACAATAGAAACAAGAGGCATTCCTAGAGCTGTAAATAAAAGCTGTAAAATTGCATAATTTGTCATTTGATCAGAATTGTGATTAGCTATATAAAGAATTAAAGGTATTATTAAAAATGGAACAATACTTAATGCAGAAACAAAAGATGCAAAGTAAAAAAAATTAAAAATATAATTTAATCTTTTATTTTCAAATTTACAATTTACAAGTCTTTTTCTTCAAATATTAAATTTATATCTAAATAAAACCTCATCCAAAAAATCTTGTGGTATTTTGTTTTTTTTATTTTTCATTTATTAAATTATATATTAATTAAAATTCTAGTTTTCCATAAGATCTACAAATTTTTTAATATTTTTTACTTTATTTTCTATACTCAAAATTAAAAAATTTAAAACATTTTTGTATGTTATTTTTTCTATATTAAATTCAAAAACATTTAATGCTCCAAAAGGACTTTCAGAAATAATGTTTTCTTTATTTTCTTCAACAAATACAAAATTATTTTCTTCTAAAATTCTTCTTTTTTCTTCATTTATTTTTGATTTATTAAACTCTACAGTCACTATCATTTTATAAGATTTGTTAAGCTGAGGAGTTTGAGTATTTTTTAAATAAAATACAAAACCTTTATCTGTTGTTAATTTAAAAGAACTTTCCATATATGTATAATTAAAAGAATAAACTGCAGAAAACATCTTTTTTAAATTAAGATCAATATTACGTAATGAGTTTATTTTTTCTTTTTTTTGAGTAATTGTAATCTTTCAGTTTCTTGTGTTTCAATACTTTTTATAAAAGAAAAATTGTTTACTAAAATATCGCTAATTTTCTTCATAGATTATTCATTAAAATCTAATAGAATTTTCTTTTTCTTAGTTTTTACAATAATTGAAACAAAAATTAAAAAAATTATTAAGATAAGAATAAGAGAAAACAAAAATATAACAATTATTTTATTGCTATAATTGTCCAAAAAATAAGTTTTTTATTTTCTTTGGATTAGTGAATAAACGCAAGATAATAGTAAGAATTAAATAAAAGCAAGTCGTTAGAATTAAAGAGAAAATAGAAACTAAAAAGACAAGAAATATAATATATTTAATTTTTTAGATTCAAATTTTATTAATCTTCATCTCACTGATGTAGATTTTAATTTATTATAAATCTAAAATATTTTCTATAATATCAATTTGATCTTTTAAAAACATATTTTATTAATTGTTTATTTTTACTTTAAGAAAAATTAATTCCGCTTCTGTATTAATACAAACAAATAAAGTTTTTTTCAGTTGCTCATTGCTTTCTAATTCATTAATATCAACTTTAAATTTAAGATATGAAATAATAAGTGAAGAATATAGATAAAATTCAATTAAGTCTGTAGAAGCAACTTGTCATTGAAGAATTCCAAAAATTAAAAATGAAAATGCAGATAAACAAATAAAAACAATTTGAAAATTATAAAGAAAATAGAGATGTTCCAATTTAGAAATTTTATTTAAATAAGAAATGTAAACAGAAGACACAATTATAGAAGTAATACTGCTAATTAAAATAGCAAAACTAATTACACTCACTAAAGAGTAAATCAAAATATATTTATGTTTTCTTTTAAGGTTAACATATAAAACTTCTGAAAAATCTATTTTTTTAGCAATATTTAATTTAAAAGTTTCAGCTAACTCATTCCTGCACATAGTTTCGAATAAAAAATCTTTATATTTTGTTTTTCTTTTAGTGATTGAAAATCATAAACTAGATCAAATAAGTTCAAATCAAGAAATATTTAATTTTTCTTTAATTTTATAATCTTGAAATTAATTAAGAAGTTGATGATTAATTAAAAAATCCTTCTTTTTTCAAGAAACTTCACATTGCAATGATAAACCTCGCAGTAAAAGATTGTTTCTTTTAAAAACACTTTTATTTCTAATGTAAATAATAATTATAAAAAATAAATTTATAAATATTACTGCTAGAAAACTAAGAATTATTTTGTTGATTTTTGAAATAATATTATCTATATTTGTTAAATTAAGATCATTGTTTAAGTAAAAAGTTTTTAGAACAAATTGAAGAAAAAATATTTGAGTAACAAATAAAATAAAACAAATAAGCAAAAAAGAAAGTGTTAAAAAAACACTTTATTTTTCTTAAGTTTATAGTTTAAAAAATTAACATATTTTATAGTGTCTATCATAACAAAAGTTTAAAAATTTTTCTTAGTTTTTAAAGCAAAAATCAAAGTGTTTATAGTATTTATTTTTGAAATTTCAGTATCTATAGTTATATAAAAGGGGCTATATATTTTACAAAAAGTAGACTAATTAAAATAATTTTTTTATGTTAATTTAGATTGCTTTTCTTTTTTATATAATCTTTATGCATTTTATATAATGTTTTGCACTAATTGTTCTTATATTTTATAACACAAAAAGAATTAGTAAAAATTTCATTGCAGGTTGATTTTAAAATTGTATTGTAGGATTTAGTAAAATTTTTTATCTTGTTTAATTTTTCTTTATTTTTTTTATTATTTTAATAAATTATAAAAAATTATAAATAGAAATTATATTTAAGTTTTAATTTTTTCTCATTTTTTGTAAATAGATTTTTTTATTACTTAAATATTTTTCAAAATTATTTTTTTGTTTACAATTTTATTTACTCTATAACTTAAAAGGACAAACTATGTATAAAAAATTTTCAGATGGAACTATTGAAGTAATTACTGGTCCAATGTTTTCAGGAAAAAGTGATGAACTAATTAAAAGGATTAGAACATTATCTTATGCTAATGTCAAAACTTTAGCTGTAAAGCCAAGAATTGATTCTAGATTTTCTACAAATGAAATAGTTTCCCGTGCTGGTACTAAAATTCCTACATATGTAGTAGAAACAGTAGCAGATATAAAAAGTTTATTTGAAAAATCAAAATACAAAGCAATCGCAATAGATGAAGCTCAATTTTTTGATAAAGATTTAGTACCTTATGTTGAAGAATTAGCTAATCAAGGAATTAGAGTGATTATTTGCGGTTTAGACCAAGATTATTTAAGACGTCCTTTCGGAGTAATGCCTAGTTTATTAGCGATGGCTGAACATATTACAAAATTGCAAGCTATTTGCGTAATTTGTAAAAATGCAGCTTCTACAACTTTTAGAACTATTAAGTCCAATAAATTGAAAGTTATTGGAGATTTAGACGAATACGAAGCAAGATGCAGAATTTGTCACAATAAAGGATTAAATAATTTAGAAAAAAATTAACAATTTTATTTTTTTCTGTTATAATTTAATTAATCTGCAAGTGTAGTTTAATGGCAGAACTTCAGCCTTCCAAGCTGATTGTGAGGGTTCGATTCCCTTCACTTGCTCCATATCAAATTTGACCAATGAGCTTTTTGCTCATTTTTTTATATTTTTTACTTGTTTTTTTTTTTTTTTTTTTGATTAAACTTTTAAGTAATTGAGCTAAAAAATAACAAAAAAAGAAAGGAGGTGAGAAATGGCAGATAAAAATAGACCTAGCACACCACACAATAATCCAAATGGTGCTGGTTATCCATCTACTACTGGAAATCGATCTGGAACAGGAAGAGGAAACAACAATCCAAGAAGATAATTTTATATCTTAAAAACAAAAAAATAGCTTTAAATGAGCAGATCCCCTTTTCTTAGAAAAATAGAAAAGGGGTTTTTTTATGAAATATTCATTAGAATTTAAATTAGAATGTGTAAAAAAATACAAAAAAGGAATTGAAATTAAAAAGCCTGATTTTGCTAATACAAGTCAGAAAAATTTTTTAAATCCAGTAAATTTTTGAGAAAAAATTTATAACAAATTAGGAGTTGAAGGTCTTAAGAAAAAACCACGAAATAAAAAGTGAACTATAGATCAAAGATTAAACATAGTTAAAAGATTTTTAGCTGGTGAACCAATTGTTAAAATTTCACTTGAAAATAATCTTAATTCAAGTCTAATATCTTTTTGAGCGAAAAAAT
>NZ_KB911500.1 GCF_000383515.1 Mesomycoplasma hyorhinis ATCC 17981 | reverse complement strand
ACAATATCAACATAAACAATTTTCAGAAAAATTAAAACAAAAAGGAATAACTCAGTCCATGTCTCGAAAAGGAAATTGTTTAGATAATAGCATCATTGAATCATTTTTTGGGACATTAAAAAGAGAATGTTTTTATGGTCGTGAGAAAGAATTTTTAACTTTTAAACAATTTCACAAAGCAATTGCAAATTATATTTATTATTACAATTACAAACGAATTAAAGATAAAATAAAATGAATGTCTCCCATTAAATTTAGGGAAACATTCATTTCAAATTATAATTAATTAAAACACTCAAAAATTTTTTCAAGAAAAGGATATCACCTCATAATGGTAATTGAAAATAATTTGCTGAAGTCTTTAAAATTTGAATGTATAAAAGATTCTGGAACTATTACTACAGAAATATTACTTATTTGAACTATTTTCAAACGTTATCAAATGTGTATGAATGTTCAAAGAATTTATCAAGCTTCTAATTCTTTCTAGTTGCTAAATTTTTAGCTACGTATAGAGGTTTTGTAACTGTAATAAAGTTTTTATTTTTGGAATATTTATAAGTGAATCATTAATTTCTAAAGCAAGATTTGGAACAATATTTAGAGCTTTGTTTTCTTTGTTTAAAAAGATAATGCATTGAAAAAATCTCCATTTTTAGTAAAAGGTTCATAAATAATTTTCTTATTTTAGAATCAATAATAAATTAAAGAATATAATCTAAAAGTCAAAAATGTTTGTAAAAAATTGATCCATTTCTGTTTTTAAATGCTTGTTTTTTCAAGTGTTTTCAAGATTATTTTCTATTTTATTTATTCTTAATTCTTTGTATTATTGTTTGAGTAGTTTTGAAATGATATTTTGCATTTTTTCTTAAAAAATCAAGTGAGTGTTTTTTGATTTCAGCTAAAGAATAATTTACGATATTTTCAATGCCTGATGATCCTTTTGGAAAAATAGTTTTTCATTTTTTTTCTCTTTTTTGCATTGTCATTGTTAAACTATACTTTGCAATTATTGAAGCAGCAGAAGCTTGTTTTAATTTTTCATCCGCTTTTTTGATTAATGTTAAAGGATATTTTTTTAAATTTCAATGTTTGATGTTCAATTTTTGATAAATTTGCAATAAATAAGATTCAAAAGTTTCCAAGGAAACAAAACCATCAATAATAATTGCTTGTGGAGGAGTTGTTGAAAAATGTTCTTTTTTTAGTTGTTTTAGTATTTTTAAGTACAAAATAGTTTTAATTACATGCGAATTAAAACCTTGCTCAATTAAATAGTTATACTTTTCCATTTCTAAAACAATGACTTGAAATTTAATTTTTTCAATGAGCTGATTATATAAATTTTCTAATTTTAAAGCAGTTAAAGCTTTAGAATCCTTGGTTTGTTCAAGCAATTGAGATTCTAAATCACTTTCTTTAAAAAGTGCACAACAAACAGTTAAATTAGTAAAATATTCTCCCACCCCAACTTCATCACAACCAACTACATAACTATTTGGTTTTATTGAATTTAAAATATCCATTGTTATCCTTTGTTATTAATTTATCAGAAATTATAAAATACTTTAAATCTCAAATATATGCTCTATTAGAAATTAAAATTAAATTATTTCAGATGTTGTTAAAGTCTACACTAAAATTTATGAATTGATTTTGGATTAACTTTTTTTCTGCTAAAAATCTCATTTTTTCTTCTTTTTCTGCATATTTTCCCAGTGGTTTTTCAAAAGGAACATAAAATATTTTGTTTCAATCAATTTGAGTTTCTTTATTTTTTACATAAGACACACTAACTAATTGTTGAATGAAATTTTCTTGATTTTCAAAATTAGAAATTCTTTGATTTTTTTCATCCAATAGAAGAACGGGTTGCTTTGCATTGATTTTTAAGTTATTTAGATCGCGGTTCGAAAAAATTACACTATCTTCTAAATTATTTTCAAAATTAGCTCAAGTTGGGATTGTATTTTTGTAATACATAAAGAATTTGTTTTTATTTAGTCTTAAAAACTTTTTTATTAATTTTTCTTCATCTTCATTTAGATATTTATGTTTAATAATGCTTGTTTTTGAAGCAAAATTATCTTTATTTTGCAAAAATAATTTAATTTGTTCAATTAAGTTTTTATCTATTTTTCTTTTTCTTAAAAAAGTTAAAAACTTATTTAAATCAAAAACAGATTTAGAAATTAAACTAAAAAAAATAATTGCAAAATCAAGATTTGTAAACTTTTTCATATTTAATAATTTTAAAGCTTTTTAGAAAAATTTTGCTAGCAATAAATTAAAGCATTTTTTTATATAAATCTTTAATTAATATATAATTAGGAAATTAATATTAATAGAATAATGATTTTTATTTAATAAATTAATGTAATTTGTAAGAAATAATATAGAAAAAACAATAAATTTTTGTTAATTTTTAAAGGATATAAATAATGAGTATTAACTACAATGAGGATACAAAGGATAAAAATTCGAAAATTATTCCTACTAAGTTTTTTGGTCTTGGAGGAATGCAAGAAATCGGAAAATCGACTTTAGTAATTGAACACGCTTCAGATATTGTAATAATAGATTCAGGGGTTAAATTTGCAGATATTTTTACCACAGGAGTTAAAGGAATGATTCCTGATTATTCTTATTTGCAAAAGAATCAAAACAAAATTAAAGGTTTATTTATAACTCATGGACACGAAGATCATATTGGTGGAATTGTTTATTTAATTCAACAAGTGCATATTAAAACTATTTTTGCACCAAGAATAGCGATTCAGTATTTAAGAGCAAGAATGGATGAATTTGGTTTGAAAATTAAGATCAAATTTATTGAAATTGAAAAAGATGCAGTACATACTTTTGATCATTTAAGTGTAGATTTTTGAACTGCGCAACATTCTATTCCTGATGCTTTTGGAATTAGAGTTAGTTCAAAAAACGGTTCACTTATGTTAACAGGAGATTTTAGGTTTGATTACACACCAATTGGAAATTACACTGATTTTTCAAAATTAAAACAAATTGGTAATGAAAATTTAACTGCTCTGTTTTCAGATTCAACAAACGCTATGAGACCAAGTCATTCCCCAAGTGAAAAAGACATTTTAAAAGACATTGAGTATCATATTAAAAATGCAACTAAAAAAGTAATTATTACTGCTTTTGCTTCTAATTTAACAAGAATTAAAGCAATTATTGATCTAGGAATAAAGCTAGATAAAAAAATTGTTACTTTTGGAAGAAGTATGATTAATGGGGTAAAAATAGGTAGAAAAATTGGTTATATTAACTCACCAGATAACATTTTTATTGATAAGAAAAACATAAGTAAATATGATCCAAATGAAATTTTAATTTTAACAACAGGTTCTCAAGGAGAACAATTAGCTGCTTTAGACAAAATGTCATATAACAAACATCCTCACGTTAAAATTGGCAATAAAGACGTGATTATTTTTTCTTCATCTCCCATTCCTGGCAATAGAATCAAAATTGAATTATTAATTAATAGATTATATAAATTAAATGCAATTATTAAAGAAAATGGATCAGATGGTTATCTGCATACTTCAGGTCATGCTTATAAAGAAGAACATGAAAAAATCTTTGAGTTGACAAAACCTAAATATTTTTTCCCTTATCATGGCGAATATCGAATGTGTTTAGCGCACAAACAAACAGCTATAGAATCAGGAATTAAAGCAACAAATGTAATTATTCCTGATTTGGGTGAAGTTTATGAAATGGTTAATCAAAAAATTACCAAATCAAAAGAAGTAATTCCAACAGGACCTGTTTACATTGATGGTTATGTTGTTTCCACAGCAAATTCACAGATTTTAAAAGAAAGAGAAGAACTAAGAGAAAATGGTTTTGTTTTTATACTAACTGCAATAGATAAAAAAACCAATTCAATTATTGGAAGATCAAAAGTAATTTCTCGTGGTGCTTTTTTTGCCAAAAGTTCAAAAAATCTTTTAAATGAAATAAGAAGATTAGTGCACGGAGCAATTTTATTTACAATTAAAAATGAATCCAAATGAGATATTCCACAGCTAAAACAACTAATTAAAAATAGATTAACTACCTTCTTTTATAAAGAAAAAAGAAGAAAACCAGTGATTCTATCTTCGTTTTTATTTGTAGATGAAAAATATGATTTTCTACAAGATTATGCAAAAACATTGTCTTTTGAAATAAATGATAAAAGTTAGGATTTCTGATGAAAAAAGACACTCACAATTTTATTTATGTACAAGGTGCAAAAGAAAATAATTTAAAAAATATTGATGTAGTAATTCCTAAAAATAAATTAGTAGTTTTAACAGGTGTTTCTGGCTCAGGAAAGTCATCTTTAGCTTTTAATACCATTTATGAAGAAGGAAAAAGAAGGTATGTTGATTCACTTAGCTCATATGCAAGGCAGTTTTTAGGTGGTACTAAAAAACCTAATGTTGATTCCATATATGGATTAATGCCAACCATTTCTATTGAACAAAAAACAACTCACAATAATCCAAGATCAACAGTTAGTACTGTGACTGAAATTTATGATTATTTTCGTTTGCTATATGCCAAAATAGGAAGAGCTTTTTGTCCAAAACATAAGCAAGAAATTAAAGCTTGAAAAAACCTAGAAATTATTGATTATGTATTGTCTTTTAAAGAAAATACAAAAATTTTAATTCTTGCTCCTAAAGTGAAAAAACACAAAGGAGATTTAACAACAATTTTAAACCAAATAAGAAATCAAGGTTTTTCCAGAATAAAGATAAATGAAGAAATTGTTTCTGTTGATGAAGAAATTACTTTTAATAAAAACACTTATTATGATATTGATATTGTAGTCAACAGATTAGTAATTTCTTCTTCTATTACAAGGCAAATAATTAGTGATTCAATACAAACAGCTTTTGAATATAGTAAAGGTTTGGTTAAAATTGAAGCTTTAGGTTATCAAACAAAAACTTTCTCACAAGTTTATGAGTGTGATGAGGGTGATTTTAAAATTAATACTATAGAAAACAAACTTTTTTCCTTTAATTCGCCTTCAGGAATGTGTCAATCTTGTCAAGGAATAGGAATAAAATTAAAAGCTGATTTTAACTTAGTTGTTTTAAATAAAAAATTAAGTATTAACCAAGGTGCATTAACTTATTTTGGTGCTTCACCTGATCCTAAATCTATTGAATGGCAAGAATTTGATACTCTTTTATCTTATTACGAAATTGACAAAGACGTACCTATTGAAAAACTAAGTGCTGATGAATTAAATATTATTAAATACGGAACAGATGAAATTTTAGACTTCACACTTATTTCATCATCAGGAAATAGATATAGAAAAACAAAGTCAATTGATGGAATTTTAATTAAAATCGAAAATAGATATTTAGAAACAAGTAGCGAAGAAATAAGGACTTGATATAAAAAATTTATGTCAGAATTAGTTTGTGCTGAATGTAAAGGAGCAAGATTAAATCCACAAGCTTTAGCTATAAAAATTAATGCTTTAAATATTTATGAACTCTGTGAATTACCAATTGATAAAATTTATGAGTTTATTAAAAATCTAAAACTTACTGATTTTGAATTTGAAGTAGCTAAAAATATTTTAGTTGAAGTTGAACATCGACTTAAATTTTTAATTGATGTTGGACTTGGCTATTTGTCTTTAAATAGAAAGGCAGAAACACTCTCAGGCGGTGAATCACAAAGAATAAAATTAGCTACACAAATTGGCTCTAATTTAACTGGAATTTTGTATGTTTTAGACGAACCATCAATCGGACTTCATCAAAAAGACAATCAAAAATTAATTAATTCTTTAAAAAAGATGGTTGAAATTGGTAATACTTTATTAGTAGTTGAACACGATGAAGAAACAATTTTATCAGCTGAACATATTATTGATATTGGACCTTTTGCAGGAACGAATGGTGGTCAGCTTTTATCCAGTGGGCCACTAGACAAAGTGCTTAAAAATAAAGATTCTATTACTTCTCAGTATCTTTTAGGCATTAAAAAAATTGAAATTCCTTCAAAAAGAAGAATGGGTAATGGGCAATTTATAGTAATTGAAGGTGCTAAAGAAAACAATTTAAAAAACTTAAAAGTAGAAATACCATTGGGTAAATTTGTAGCTGTAACTGGAGTTTCTGGTTCAGGAAAATCTACTTTAGTAAATGAAATTTTAGTTAATGGAATTGTAAAACATCTAACAAATCCTTCACAAAAGGTAGGAAAACATTCGCAAATAAAAGGAATGTTTAATCTTGATAAAATAGTTTCCATTTCACAATCACCAATTGGAAGAACGCCTCGTTCTAATCCAGCAACTTATACTTCGGTTTTTAACGATATTCGAGATATTTTTGCTTCAGTTGAGTTAGCTCGAGCTAGAGGTTATCAAAAAGGTCATTTTTCTTTTAATTTAGCAATTGGACGTTGTGATAAATGTCAAGGTGATGGTTCAATTAAAATTGAAATGCATTTTTTACCAGATGTTTACGTTGTTTGCGATCATTGTGAAGGTAAAAGATATAAAGAAGAAATTTTAGAAGTAAAATATAGTGGCAAATCTATTGCAGATGTTTTAGAAATGACTGTTGAAGAAGCTATAATTTTCTTTGCAAAACGTTCAAAAATAAAAGAAAAATTACAAACTTTATTACATGTTGGACTTAACTATATCAAACTTGGTCAATCAGCAACTACTTTATCGGGTGGTGAAGCACAAAGGGTTAAATTAGCTACTTATTTACTTAAAAAACCAACAGGAAAAACATTATATGTTTTAGACGAACCAACTACTGGATTGCATACTTACGATGTTGATAATTTATTAAAAGTTTTAAACAGAATAGTTGATCATGGAGACAGTGTTTTAGTCATTGAGCATAATTTAGATGTTATTAAAATAGCAGATTACATTATTGATCTTGGACCTGAAGGTGGTGAAAATGGAGGTTACATAATAGCAACAGGAACACCTGAAGCTGTAGCTAAAAATCCAAATTCATATACAGGCGAGTATTTAAAATATATCTTAAATAAAAATAAAAGTTTTAAAAAAGAAGAAAAAGTATAAAATATTATTCTAAAGAAAGGAAAGAGATGGATGCACAATACACTATTCCAGAAAACCTAATTAGTGAAAGGCCTTTTAAAGAAGGAGAACCATTTTATCTAATAGGTAATTGATTGCCTGTTTATTCTTTTACTATTGTTTTAGGTATGATTGCTTCAATTTTGACAATATTTTTCTTCTGAAAAAGAGAAAAATATAAAATTGACCACCTTTTAACTTTAATAATTATTACTATTCCTTCTTCAATTATTGGTGCTCGTTTAGGGTTTATTTTTGAGCGTTTAGCTGCTAATGATAGTACAATTGCGCAAAACTGATGAAACATCCGTGAAGGAGGTTTATCAATTCAGTGGGCTGTGATTTTACCAACAATTTTTAACCTTCTTTATGCCTACAGAAAACGAATAGACATAGATTATAGAAAAGCATTTTCATTTATTTTACCCGCTGTTTTAATCGGACAAGCTATTGGTCGTTGAGGAAATTTCACTAACCACGAAGTTTATGGAAAAGTTGATTATACAGGACAGTATGTCGATTGACTTGGATACTGAATAAGAAGAAATATGTTTATTTCTGATAGCGTAGAACCAAATGGTGCCTTGAGAGTACCTTTATTTTTCTATGAGTTCTTAACTTCTTTATTTGGTTATATTTTAATTGTTTGAGTGTTGAATTTATTTGGTTGATTAAAGCCAGGATCTACAGGTGCTTTATACATTATGTACTATGGAATTGTAAGAACTTCAATGGAAAACTTAAGACAAGAAGCGTTTGCAATTTACTTTGTTTTAGCTATTTTATCTATTATTTTAGGTCTCATTTTACTTCTCAGATTTGAGTTGTTTACAAATTACTACATTAAAATTGGCAAAGAAGTAAATAAAGAACACAAAAAAATCTTTTCTCTAGGACAATATATTCACATAGTAAAATTTTTAAGATATCAAAAATCTAAAGAAAAATTCTTCAATATTCCTTTTATAAGATGAAATAGAGTAGCTACTATTAATAGATTAAATGCTCAAAGCAAACAAGAACTTAATTAACACTTATACTATTTGTTTTTATAACTTTTGTTGTTATTTAAAATGAATTTTATTAATAGTTGTAAAATTATTACATATAAAAAGGAGAAGATATGGAAGTTAAAAAATATGATGTATTAATTATTGGAGCCGGTCCTGCAGGGATGACAACAGCTTTGTATGCAAGTAGAGGAAATTTAAAAGTAGCTTTACTTGAAAAAGGTGCTCCTGGTGGTAAATTAGTTTCACAATCTAAAATTGAAAACTGACCAGGTGATGAAATGATTCAAGGAGCTGATCTAGCTTTGAGAATGTATAATCATGTTTTAAAATTTGGGGTTGAACATAATTATTGTGAAGTAAAAGAAGTGATTTCAAATTCTGAGTTTTCAAAAGCTATAGTTTGTGAAGATGGAACTAGATATGAAGCAAAAGCTGTTGTTGTTGCATCAGGTATGGTTGAAAGAAAACCTTTAGATATTAAAAATCTTCAAAATTTTGAACATAGAGGAGTTTCTTATTGTGTTGTCTGTGATGGTCCATTTTATGGTCATAATCCAGCAATTGTTATCGGTGGAGGTAACTCAGCAGTTGAAGAATCAGCGTTTTTAGCTTCAATTGCTTCAAAAGTTAGTGTTTTTGTACGTGATGCACAATTTAATGCTGAACCAATAATGATTGAAGAGTTAAAAGCTAAAGAAAATGTAGAAATTTTCTTCAATTCTAAAGTTTTAGAACTCAAAGGAAAAGAATTTTTAGAAGAAGCTGTTGTTGATATTAATGGTACTGTTAAAACTATTAAGGCACATTCTTTATTCCCTTATATTGGTTTTCTTCCTGCAACTAGTTTTTTAACAAATTTAGATATTTTAAATGAAGCAAAATTAATTCCTGTAGATAAATTTGGTGAAACAAGAGAAAAAGGAATTTATGCAGTAGGAGATGTTGTTCAAAAAGAAATTCGTCAAATAGCAACAGCTGCAGCTGATGGAGCAATAGTTGGTAAAATTCTAACAAGTAGACTTAAATAATTTTATGAAATCCTTCATTTTTAAAGCAAAAATAAAAATATATTTTTGCTTTTTAGTTTTTTATAATTTTTAATTAAATTCTAAATCTTAGGCAAAATCGCTATAAGAGTTTATAATTTAATATTACTTATTTATTTGAAGTAAAAATTCGAATTAAAAGGATTAATATGAAAAAAAATAAGAAAAAAACATTACTACTTGCTTTATTCGTTTCATTAGGAGCCATTAGCTCCTTTTCTTTAATTGTTGGATTATCCTCTTTAGCAAAATACAATGCTAAAAATCCTATTGAAGAAGTACAAAAACAAGCACGTAGAATCACAGGAATTACTTTTAATCCCAATAAATTTACTTTACTTTCTAATTATGAAGTTATTAGAGATCAACTTTTTGATAAAAAAAATGGAAAATACCAATTAAAAAATAATGTTAATTTGGAAAAATATCTTAATTTTTATCAAGTTCAAAACCAAGAAAGCGTTCTAATTCGTTCATTTCCTAAAGAAGTAGAACTAAAGTTTGACCAAGTTCAACCACTTGATGATGTTCAAGAATTTAAAATAGTTTTTCATTTTTCACAAAATATTCAAAACAAAACCTTTAATTCTGAAATTAAAACCATTAATTTAGCTGTTAAAGATAATAAAAATTTTTTAATAAATTCTTTTGTTTCTGAAGTTGTGAAATCTTTTGCTCCAGGTGAAAAATCAGATCTTCATGATAACAAACCAGAAAATATTTTTGACATAAATGGAGCCAGATTATCTTCTGTTGAAAACAAAAAAGCTCCTTCACTTACATTGATTGAGGATTTTGATTTAGAAATTAAAAAAGTTAAAAACTCTGATGATTTGAAAAAACTTTTAAATCAATATTTTAACTTAGATCAAGTTTTACAATCTTTAGACAAAACTATCGTTGACAAAACTTTAAAAATTCATCCTTTTAAATTAGAGTTTGTTAAAGATACAGAAAATCAAGAAAGATATATCACACAAAATCCTGATCAAAAAGGAATTTACAATATTTATCTTAAAATATCTTTTAGTGATGAGTTAAAAAATTTATTAGCTAATGATGTAGATAAAAACTTTTCTAAAATTCTTGTTTTAACTTTAGCCAAAGATACTTTTGCAACAAAATCCTTTTTCATTGATGCAAGTAAATTATTTGACTTTGTTTCTCTTTCTGATGTTGATTACAAAATAAATGAAAAAGATAAAACTAAAACAATTTCACAATATGATATTTTAAGTTTTCAAAATTTCTTATTATCTCCAGAGTCTTCAAAATCCAACATTAGTGATTGAATGTTTAAACAAAGATTTTATAACCCAACAAGTAACACATCTTTTTCAGAAGCATTAGGAAGTAAAATCAACAACTATTTAAACTCCAAGTTAGAGCTCAAATTTGCTAATTTCTTTGACAAAAATTACAAAAATAGTTTTAAATTTACTTTATTAAATAACATTGTTGCCAAGCAAGATGCTAAAGGAGTTTATTTAGATATTCCTTACACCATTAGTTTAAGTTCTAAATTTAGAAATACTCAAGAAGTAACAACATTATATTCACAAACATATCATCTGGAACTTAGAGGATTCAAAGATGGATACCACTTAATTGATTCATATAATAAATACATTCAAGATAAAAACTTCAAATTAACAAATTCAGATGTTCCAATTCTTCCAAATCTTGATATTTTATCTACATTGTTTTCTTCGATTAATGATTTAAATAATTCAAATTTTGTTATTGAACCTTCAGAAACTAATAAAATCAACAAAGAGATGACTCCACTTGAAGAAGTTTCAGGTGAGTACATTCAGCAGTTAATTAACTTAAATAAAACTGATAAATTAATTGAGTTTTTAAAAGATAGACGTTATTTTAATTTAAGTTTTTCTGAATTAGATTACTTTAAAAGTATAGAATCAGACTATGTTCTACCTTCATTAGATGAAGTACGAAAGAGCAATATTGAAATTGATTTATCACAAAATAATTTATCTAATTTTAACCTTATTGGATCTTTAAGTATTTTTAAAAATAAAGCTGAAGTTGGAACTTTTTTTGCTCTTTTACTAAAGGAAACCCCTGATACAGTTAAATCTTATTTAGAAGTTATTTATGACAAATTTGCTTCATTTTTAAAGCAAAAACAAGCAAATAATTCACAAGATAATTTTAAAATCAATAGTTTTAATTTAACAAATTCTGCTGTAGATGATCAAAGTTATAATTCCAATTTAACAGTTAAAGCTATTAAAAAATTCGATTCTAGCAAAAATATTCCAGAGTATCAAAGTAGTATTTTTTACCAATATCTAACTAAAATAGATCAGAATTTTAAAAATTTAACAACTAAAAATTTAGATAATTCTTATTTTCCAAATATTTCTAAATCTAAATTTTCTATTTCAAATAATCAAGTTATTTCAAATGGTATTACTTATAGAAAAAATAATGCTGAAACTAAAAAAGTCCTTGTGAAGAATGCTTCTAATTCAGAAGAAAAGATCTTTGCATTCAAAGATAATTTTATGAATTCATTAGAAGAATTTTTATTAAGTTTTTATTTTAGTGCTGGATTAAAAAATAATTACAAAGGTTTTGAATCCATTGCTAAGGGTTGAACTACAAAGGTAAATTTTGAAATAGTTCCTAACAATGAAACTAATTTTGCTGATGCTAATCATATAAATTTAGCTTATTGATACAATTTTTATTTACCAATTAATGATCAAGATTTAGGTGAGGCAATTTTTAGAACACCTAAAATTGCAATGTCACTAAAAATAAGTAATCAAAGTGTATTTGATTTTAAAGAAAAAGCAAGACTGGATGAAATTGTTACTAATTTACCAACTGCATCATTGACTACAACTCTAACAAAAATTTATGTAAAAACAGTCGATAATAGTTCTCCTTTTCACTTTGAAAGAGAAGTTGAAGCTGATAAACAATATGATGATAATGATGTAAAATCAAAATTTGCCGACAAAGATTTAGATTCTACTCAAACAGAACAAACTTTTGAATTACTTTTTGGTCATCCAGAGTTAGTTAGATTAAAAGCATATTTACAAAATGCTAAGTTTATTTACAAAGCAAATTCTAATCATCTTAGCCGTTTTAATCCACAAACGAGAATTATTACTTTTTATGCAGTTTCAGATGATAATAAAATTCAATCTAAACCATTTTCAATAGTAGTAACTTCAATTCCTAAACCACAACCCCAAAATACTACAAATAATTCAAATCCAAAGTCAACACAAACTTCTTCTTCACAGCCACAAAATGTAAAAAACAATAAAGAAAAATCATAAGAGAAAGAAAAAATAAAAATTAACTTTAAGTAGGTAATATTATGAAAAACAAGTCTAAAGTAATTCTGTGAAGTTTTTTGGGTGGATTATTCTTTTTATTTACAGCTACTGCTTCGATTTTGGTTGCAACTAATTCAAAAAGAAAAAGTTTTCAAGCTTTATTAAACCAAAGAAATAACTTGCCAACAACACTTTCAGAAAACATCAACAAAAATCAATTATCTTATGCTGATTTTCAAAAGATAATTTCTGGATTTAAACTAAAACCTGAATTTACTAATTTAAAAGCACAAACAGTTTACACTTTGATGAAAGAACCAGGTTATTCTTTTAATGTTTTAGATATAATTGATACAGGTAACAAACTTAATTTAGCTTTTGAAATCAAGCTTAATAATTCAACTGATGAGAACACAAGAACTCAAGTTGAAAACAATACAATAAAAAATTTAATCGTTTTAGCTTATAAAGATACTTCTCCATTTGTTTCAAATCAAAATTCTAATTCATCTACACATTCTCCAGATTTTATTTATCAAACAAACTTTAATTTAACTGGTTTTAAAGATGTTTCTAGCTCAAAAACTAATCAGGATGCTTCAAAATTAAGTCCATTAGATGCAAATATTAACTCAGAATTCAAAGATGAAAACACTAAAAAAGAAAATAAAATTTTAGATTTTGACATTTCTTTTATTAATTCTTATTTTAGAGTTGAAAAAAATTATAGTAAATTACTGCCCTCTGATTTTTTAAACAAACTAGAGCAAACTTATAAAACAGAAAAAGATAATAATGACACTTCTTCTTTTGGTTTAATTACTAAATTAGGAAAATTTAAACTTTCAAATTCACTATTAGATCCAATTGTTTTAAAACCAAATCAAAAACTTTTCTTTTCTTCAGCAAGTCTTCAAAGAAAAAGTTATTTAGCAAATGATGAAAATGGAACTTTGTTATTGGAATTTAATTTAGAGCAAGATAAAAGAATCATTAATACTATTTTTTTAGAAGTAAAAGGATTAAATTCAATAAAAAATTTAGCAAAAGACATTCAGCAGCAATTAACTACTTTTCCTTCTTTGTTTTATAACAAATTCAATATCAACAAAGTAACAGATAGCAAAATCAAAGAAATTTTAAAAAACAAATTAGAAGCTAAGCAGCAAAGTGGTAGTTCTCAAGAATTTAAATACGATAGAAAGTACATAGCACCATCTGAAATCATCAAAACACAACAAGATCTTAATAATTTTCTTCAATGAAACTATGCTGAGATCAAAAAACTTTCTTCAGTTTATGATATTCAATTTGATGCAATTTTGAACGATCCACTAACTGATTCAGATAAAAATTTATTAAATTATGAAGGAAAAGTACACGCACAATTAAATGTTCTTTTTAAAAGAAAATCAGATAATGTTTCTTATTTAGAAAATATTAAAGATGTTTATTTCAAACTTTTTGATAATCAATTTGATAGAGATTTAAAACTTGAATACGATGCTAAATTAGCACAATGACATAATTCTAGCAATGTTTTTTCTATAAAACCAGAAAAGAAAAATTTATTAATTTCTGATATATTAAGAGATTTAAATAGTGTTATTCCTTCTTATATTAAAAACAAATCTTCAAGAAATAGACCAGATAATGATTCACAATTTTATTCATATTCATTTGAGGAATTATTAGCACTAAGTGATTATACTAAAACAAAAATTGTTATTAGTTTTCTTGAACAATACTTTAATGATCTTTTATTAGATGATCATTTAAATTCTGAATCTAAAAAACCAGGAACTATAATTGCTGATCTTATTAAATTAGCAAGTAATAATAAACTTAATCCCCTACCTTCTACATTTTCCAAAACAAATGTAGTATTTCAACTATATTATGATAACCAAAGACAAGCATTAATTATAAAATTTGTTATGTCTCCTGATACAGATGGTTTAGACAATGAAGCAAGATCAAGAGAAATTATTATAAAAGGATTTGCTCAAAGCGAATTAATTGATCAAATTAAAAATGATTACTCTCCTTTAATATTTTTAAATAGCTCAAAAGCAGATACTTCCCATCTAGTTTCTACTAATGAAGTTAAAAATAAAATAAGTTCATTGTCAGATATAATGTCAAACTCAGATGCTAAGTTATATGAAATAACACAATTATCTTCAGTAAATACCGATGTTGTGCATTACTCTAACATTGACTCAAATAAGAAATCTTATTATTTAAATTCAAATAATTTATCAGGAATTATTCTAAAAGATACTGGATTAAAAACTGATAGTATTAAAAATGATTCAGATGAAAATATTCAAGAAGGAACAACAATAAAAAATGGAACAATTTTTTTAACTTTTAATTTTTTAGAAGCAATAAATGATAATGAAAAACATTATATTTTAAGTTCTTTAAAAAATAGTAAATTAGGTGAAGTTGCTTTATTTATTCAAAAATTATCAAAAGATAAAGCATCTTCTTTCACTAATGAAGATAGTTTCATTTTAGGAATAGAATATAAAAATGTACCAATAAAAAGCACCACTGCATCTACAACTAATAATGAACAAAAAGTTAATCAAACTATTTTAGCTGCAATTTCTTCTGAGAAAAAAGCAGAAGTTACTCCAGTAAAACTAGATGATAACTCAAGTAATTCAAATACTTCAGTAGATAAAAATCATTTAAATATTAGCATTTTAAACAATAGTCAAAATTTTTCAAAAGTCTTTTTTGCAAATCCGCTAAATACTATTATTTTACAAATTAATGTCAATAACACAGCTAAGGAATCAACACTAGAATTTATTCTTAAAACCAAAGCAAATCAAGATAATATTTACAAATCCATAATTAAAACTGATAATCAAGATGCAACAATAAAAGTTTTATTTGATAGAGGAATTGATTTTGCAGTTATTGGTTCCAGTGAAAGTTCAAAGAAAACTTCAATGTTGTTTAAATCATTATTAGCTTTTGATAAAATTTCAAAAGAAGATTCAGAGCAAATTATGAATTTGTTATCTTCAGAATATTTAAAATAAATAAAAAAACCTTGATTTTGAGGTGATACCCTTTTCTTGAAAAAATTTTTGAGTGTTTTAATTAATTATAATTTGAAATGAATGTTTCCCTAAATTTAATGGGAGACATTCATTT
>NZ_KB911499.1 GCF_000383515.1 Mesomycoplasma hyorhinis ATCC 17981 | reverse complement strand
TAAATTGTGGAATGTTCCCTGCAGTCATTGATTTTTGAATATCTGCCATTTGAAAAACAAATAAAAAATATCGATAATTGTAAATTATGTTTCTTTTAAAAATTAATAAACCAGAATTAGAAACACTGAATTTTTCGTTTCTATAAAACACTACACCAGCATAATCTCTGGTGGTTCAAGTTAAACATTCTAAATCATATTTATATGAACTTATATAACCCATTGTTCCATTATTGGTGGTTTGCGATGAATAAACAGGATACTTGCCAGGATTATTTTGAATTTCATATTTAGAAACAAATCCTCCTCCATCTAATTCAAACAACTCTCCAACCTTACACTGTTGTCAAGTGTCAAAAAAACCTTTAAATCTTATTTTTGGCACTAATCTTTTTGTCATATCAGAATTCATAATTTCCTTATTTTGAGAATATTTTTGTTAATAACAATTTTTCAATTATAAAAATTATTTTAATTATATATAATAATTATTAAATTTGTTTTATATTATAAAAAACAGAAATAAAAATTTGAAATATATATAAAAAAAGAAGAAAAGTAGACAATACAAAGACAAAAACTTATCAAAAAATTAAATCCAATTAATTTAAAAATCAAAAGCTTCAAACCATATAAAGAAGATATTGATTTGCTTTATCACAAGAAAATAAAGATATAAAAAATATAGGAATCATTGGTGTTTATGGTTCTGGAAAAACAACTACTTGAAATACATATGTAAAAAATGAAAAAATTGAAGATAAAATTATATCTGTAAATGTGGGATTTTATAGTGATGAAAAAACCAACAAATGAAAGTGATTTTATCAACAAAATAGAATTTCAAATTTTGAGTTAAATTATAAAATAGCCTAATTCCGCTCTCTAACTTTAAACTTAAAAAACATTTTTCTTTATCGGTTTATATGTTTTTTATATTTCTGCTATCAATTTTTATTATTTCTATAATTGTTATTATTGGTATTGGATTTAAAAAAAGCATCTTTCCTATATGAGATAAATTAATATATTCTTTTTGTTAGTTGATTTATTTTCTATCATCTATTTTTCTATATATTTTTTAAGTATAAAAAATATAAAAGAAGTAAAATCAACTTAAAGCGTCTAGAAATGGATTTACATAAAAATACAGAAGATAAAAGTCTATTAGATAAAAATATTAAAGAATTTGCTTATATTTTAATTAATTCAAAAGCTAATGTTGTAGTTTTTGAAGATTTATATAGGTTTGATAATATAAATATTTTAATCAAATTAATAGAATTAAATTTTATAGTAAATTTACAAACAAAGTGATCAAAAATAAGTTAAAAGCCAATGCAAATAATAACTAAAATTTTCAAATTTAAAAAATTTAATATATTTAAAGATACAAAACGTAATTTTGAAGTTATTGAATTTGTTTATATGCTTAATAATAAGTTGTTTAATGTAGAAAATAGAAGTAAATTTTTGATTTTATTGTTCCTATTATTACAATAGCAGATAGCCTGATTCAAAAAATGAGTTAGAGAATTGCAGATGAAATTGTAATGTTTCAAATTTGTATAAATTTGTTTATCCACCATATGAGAAAGTTTTAAATATAGTTTGCAACTATATCAGTGATATTAAGATATTAAAAAGTATTTTTAATGAGTGAAAAATATATACAAATTTTATTAAAAAAATTCTTTAAATTTAGATAATGATAAAACATTTGCTATTGTAGCTTTTAAAAATATATTTTTAAAAAAGTATGATAAAACACAAAATCGAGAAGGTGGTTTATTTGAAATTTTTAATGATATTAAAGTAGAACTACAAAGGGAACTTAAAAAGTTTTGTGAAAATCCTTCATAAATGAAGCCAAAAGTTCAGAAATAAAAGAATATAGAAAATGAGAGCCACATACACAAATTGATGATTTTTCTTCAAGATATATTCTTAGATTATTAAATAAATATGAAAAAATTGAGTTTGTAATTTTTCTAAAAGTTATTATTTACAAGATAAAAATACTAAATATAACTTGATTTTAGAACTTATAAATCAAAATTATGTTAATAAAATTTATAACTTTATATGGTATTTTTAAACACTATGAACTTAAATAAGAAATTAACTGATACTGATATTACTTATATAAATGATGTTTTAAATAGTGATGTTATATCGTTATTGATAAAAACAATGCATTATATCTTGATATAAAAATCCGCAAGTACTATTGCTTATTAAAGCAAAAAAAATTATTACATTTGTAGAAAATACCAAAAAATTCAGTTTTTAAAAAGCTAATACTAAATATAAACTTATTAGAATTTTGTTTGAAAAAATGAAAAGAGGCAAAAGATTATTATACAAACCAAGAAGATGGAGAAGAACTTTTATTTTCAAGAATAAAAGATATTTTTTATTAGCAGTTTATAAAAAATCTGATTTGGAACTAATCTTTAGATGATGATTATCATCTAAAAAAAATGAGCAAAGTAATAAAAATGAGACTTTAAAAATATTAGACATTTTTTTAAAAACATATAGCAACAAAAAGATAACTTAAAAAAGAGTTTAATTATTTAAATAACATACAAAAATATTTACAAGATAAAAATTAGAATTTAATTAATATATTAAACTTATAAAAAGCTTTAAAAATAAAGAAAAAACCACTAAATTTTAGTGGTTTTTATAGAGTATTATTATTTATTAGTTATTAAAAAACTTATTTTAAATTATACCAATTCAATAACAGCCATTTTAGCATTATCACCTAAACGAGGAGGTAATTTAACAATTCTTGTATAACCTCCATTACGGTCTTTATATTTAGGTGCAATGGTCTTGAATAAATATGGCATTATTTCAATACCATCTTTGGTTTTTTCGTGACGTACATAAGCTAAAACTAATCTTCTTGCAGCTAATGTATCTTTTTTAGCTTTTGTAATTAATCTTTCTACATGTTTTCTTAATTCTTTAGCTCTTGGAAGTGTTGTTGTTATTTTGCCATGTAAAATAACTTGGGTAGCCAATGAACGAAGTACATGTTTTCTTCAAGTTGCATCACGACTATAAATTTGATGTGGATTTGCCATTTTTATTCTCCTTTTTTAAGTTCTAAATTATGTTCTTTTAATTTTTCAACTATTTCTTCTACTGATTTTTTACCTAAATTTTTAATGTTTTCAAGTTCTTCTAAGGTAAGTTCTAATAAATCAGAAATTTTATAATATTGTGCTCTACGAAGCGCGTTTAATGATCTAACTGTGAGATCCAATGTAGTTAAATCTGCTGAGTTTTTCTTCGGTGCTTCTTCTTTTTGTTTTACTTCTTCAAAAAATGAATCAACTTCAGCATCTAAATTTGCTGTATCACTAACTAATTTTAAATGTGCAATTAAAATTTTAGCAGCTTCAGCAAGTGCATCTTTGGCTAAAATTGTTCCATCAGTTTTAACTGAAAAAGTTAGTTTTTCTTCAACAATTGGATTTGAAGAGTTTAATTCAGTAGATGAAAATTTAACATTTTCAACAGCTGAAAAGTCAGAATCAACAGCGATTATTTGACCATAACCTAATTTAGATTCTAATGCAGGACCAAGTTCTTGAATTTTTCTTTTATTTGTTTCAAAATCAACAAAACCACGACCATAAGTTAAAAACATTTCAAATTTTAAAGCTCCAACTTCGGAAGTATTTGCAACGACTTGGTCTTTGTTAACAATTTCAAGTGCTGAATTTACTAAAATATCAGCTCCTGTAATTTTTCCAACTTTTCTTCCATCAAAGGAAGCTACTTGAATTTCATTTTGTAAAAATACTTCTTTTTTGAAGCTAAAACGTAATTTTTTAAGATTATTTAAAATTGTAACAACATCTTCACGAACTTTATCTATTACTGAAAATTCGTGTTCTACACCCTCAATTTTAACACCAAAAACCGCTACTGAAGGAACAGATGATAGAATTGTTCTTCTTAGCGAATTTCCTAATGTGTTAGCAAAACCACGTTCAAGAGGTTGTAATTCAAATGTTGTTTCAAAATCAGAAAGATGTTCAGCTTTATTTTCAATGTAGTACACTTTTGCACTTTTTTTCATTATAAATACCTACTTTCTATCTTTTAGTTAATCTTTTAATTACTTTTCTTGGAGGTCTTGTTCCATTGTGAGGAATTGGAGTTACATCTTTAATTTCAATAACACTAATTCCTGAAACTTCAATTTGTTTTCTTGCTGAATCTTTACCAGGTCCTAGACCTTTTAATTCTACTTTAACTTCTTTAATTCCGTGTTCTTTTGCGCCTTCACTTGCTGCTGCTGCTGCTAAAGAAGCTGCATAAGGAGTTTTTTTCTTGGTTCCTTTGTAACCAATAGCACCTGAAGAAGATCAAGCAATAACGTTTCCATTAAGATCTGTAAAAGTAACAATTGTATTTTGGTGAGTTGAATGAATATGAGCAATACCAGAGGTTATATTTTTTTTCTTAATTTTTTTTGGTTTTTCTTTTTTAACTGCCATTATTTAATCCTTTAAAAATTATTTATCCTTTTTACCCATAACAGTTTTTCTAGGACCTTTTCTGGTACGAGCATTTTTTTGTGTAACTTGTCCTCTAACTGGGAGTCCTTTTCTGTGTCTGATACCTTTGTATGATTTAATCTCTATCATTCTTTTGATGTTTAATTGAACTTCACGACGTAAATCACCTTCAGTTGTATAATCTTTTGCTACTTCTCTAATTGCTTGTAGTTGTGATTCTGAAAGATCTTTAGTTCTAACATTTTCGTTAATGTTACATTTTGCTAATATTTCTTTTGATCTTGATTTTCCAATACCAAAAATGTAAGTTAGTGCAATAACAATACGCTTATCATTTGGTATTTCAATATTTAATATTCTTGCCATATTTCATTATCCTTGTCTTTTTATCCTTGTCTTTGTTTGTGTTTTGGTGAGCTTTTACAAATTACTCTATTTGTACTTTTACGTTTGATAATTTTACAGTCATTGCAAATCTTTTTAATACTTGCTCTTACTTTCATATTTCTCCTATGTAAATGATAAATTATTTATAACGATAAATTATTCTACCTTTGCTAAGATCATATCCAGAAAGTTCTACTTGCACATGATCTCCAACAATTATTTTAATACGATGTAGCTTCATTTTTCCAGCAACGTGAGCCATAACTTTGTGTCCATTTTCAAACTCTACTTCGTATTCTTGGGTGTTAAAAACTTGAGTTACTACTCCTTTGAAAATAATTTTATCTTCTTTTGACATCTATTTTTTTATTTCTCCTGTCAGGATTATTCCTTTTGAATTTTTAATTAAAACCGTTTGCTCGTAATGAGCTGCGTTTTTATTAGATGCTGCAATTACTGTTCAGCCATCTTTTAAAATTTTGACCTTTGCAGAATTTTGTAAAATCATCGGTTCAATGCAAATTACCATATTATCTTGAAGTTTAATAACTTCATTTTTATTTGGATAATTATAAACATATGGTTCTTCATGTAGTGTACGACCTATTCCATGACCAGAAAATTCTTTAGGCGTGTATAAATTATTTTGTTTGATTACTTTAAAAATTGCATTAGCAATGTCTAAAGTTGTAGCATCTTTTTTAATAGCGTTGAATCCTGCTCAAAATGCACTTTCAGCAACATCAATGATTTTTTGATCTTGATAAGATACTTTACCTACTGCTTTTGTAAAGGCACTATCAGCGTGAAATCCTTCAAAAGCAAGACCCAAATCAATGGAGACAACATCAGATTCTTGAATTACATAATCCGTTGGTATACCATGAATTAATACATTATTAACACTAGCGCAAATTGTTGCTGGAAAACCTTGATAGTTTAAAAATGAAGGTTTAGCATTTCTTTTTTCGATCTCTTTAAAAGCGATGGCATCTAATTCTTTTAAAGAAACACCTGGTCTTACAAGGTCATAAATAATTTGTTTTACCTCTGCCAGGAGCTGACCAGCTTTAATTAGTTTTTGAACTTCTTGATCGGTTTTTATAATTTTCATAAAGTAGTAATAACTTCTTCTGTTAGCTTGTTTAAATCTTGATTTGCATCAAATTCAATTAAGAGATTTTGTGTTGCGTAATAGTTAATTAAAGGTGCTGTTTGTTCTTGATAAATTGCAATTCTTTTTTTAATTGCTTCTGGTTCATCATCTTTTCTTCTTTGCACTACAGTATTGTCTTTAAAACAATATTTTCCTTCTTTTGCTGGTTTGAATTTATCATGATAAGTGCTTTGACAAGTTGGACAATATTTTCTAAGTGATAAACGCTCTAAAATAATATTCTCAGAAGTTTGTAGATAAACAACAAAATCAATTTTAAAATTATTTTGTTCTAAAAACTTTGCCTGAGTAATTGTTCTTGGATAACCATCTAAAATAATGCCGTTTTCTAAGTTAGCATTTTGCAGATAATCTAAGACAATGTTATTTGTTATTTCATCAGGAACATAAAGTCCTTGTAAAATTATTTGCTTCATTTTTAAAGCAAATTCTTCATCTGAAGCTATTTTTGCTCGGAATAAATCACCTGTTGATAAATGCAAAATTTGCTTTTGTTCTTTTAAAATACCAGCTAGTGTTCCCTTACCAGATCCTGGTGAGCCAAGAAAAATTAAATTTAATGCTTTATTTGTTAATTTGTTATTTTTTATCATAATAAGTCTTTATTATTTAATAGTTTTTTAGTAGTTTTTGAAGCTAATGTTGAAGATTTATCAATTCTTTTTCTTTTGACAATAATTTTTTCAGCATCGTAACGTGCTTTAATTTGTGACATAGTTTCAATTGCTGTTGATACTAAAATAATTACCGATGTTCCACCAAATGTAATTTGTTGTGGCATACCGAGCATTTGCTCAACTGGTTGAATTACTCCTAAAATCGTTAAGTAAAAGGCACTAAAAATTGATAGTCTAAAAACAACTCCAATTAAGTAATCTTCTGTTTGTTCTCCTGGTCTAATTCCTGGAATAAAAGTTGAATTTTTAGCAAAATCTTCTGCAATTTTATCCACTCTTGATTGTTGTAATCCCATTACAATTGCAAAAATAATATTAACAACAATAAAAATAGTTAACCCAATTGGTTGATTCACTTGCATATGAGTTTGAATTCAATGTCTAGTAGCTGATGTGTTTGGATCTAAAAAACCTGTAAATAATGAAGGTAAAGAAACTACTATTAACGAAAAAATATTAGGCATAATCCCTGCAGGATTGAGTTTGAGCGGTAGTGTGGAAATTTCTTTAATATTTTTTGACATTCCTGAACCGGTTTGCTGAATTGGAATTTTTCTTTCTGCTAAATAAACAAAAACTACTATTAAAATCAAAACAAAAAATCCCAATAAATATGAAAAATATAAAACTATATCATTAATAATCGCTGAAGAATTAGAAGAATCAACAAAGTATTCAAAAGCAACTTTAAATTGACTTGGCAATCTTACAGCAATACCTGAAAAAATAATTAAAGATGTTCCATTTCCAACACCTTTGTTTGTAATTTGTTCACCTAAAAACAACGCAAACAAACTACCTGCAACTAATATAAAAGGAATTATAAAATATTGATAAAAACTAGAATCATTTTCAAGGGCAACAAAACGTAATGCTTGATTGCCAATTACAGTTCTAACTAAAACAATAGCTTGAATTGCTGCAATTAAAAAAGTTAGTAATCTTGTAATAATATTAATTTTTTGTCTTCCATGAGGACCGGATTGACTAAGTCGGTGAATTGGTGGTACTAACTTAGTTTGCGCAATTAACATTATTAAAGAAGCTGTAATAAATGGTCCAATTCCTAAGGCAACAATGGAGAAATTTAATAATCCACCACCACCTACAATATTTATAATTCCTAAAAATGAATTTCGATCAATAGCGTTTGCATTAACAAGTCTTAATCCTGGAATGGTAATTGTTCCTGCAACAACAAAAATTGAGAGCATTAAAAGTGTAAATAAAATCTTTTTAAGTAATACTTTTTCTTTTCATAATGTAGAAAAAGTATGCTTAAAATTAATATATTTATTTGCACTGTATTCAAAAACTTTTCCGAGAATTTTTGTTAAAAATTTAAGCACTATTTAACCTCTATTGATCCTCCTGCAGCTTTTACAAATTCAAAAGCTTTTGCGCTAGCTGCGTTTACTTCAATTATTAATTTTTTAGTTAATTTACCATTTGCTAATAACTTAACAGGTAAAGACTTTCTTCTCACAAGTCTTTTAACAACTAATTTTTCGAAAGTTACTGTTTCATTATTTGTGAATTTTTTATCTAAATCTGATAAAGAAATTGTTTGGTATTTAATTGAATTTACATTGTTAAATCCAATTTTTGGCACCCTTCTGTATCAAGGGTTTTGTCCCCCTTCAAATCCAAGACGAACTTTACCTCTTTTTCTTTGTCCTGATTGCCCTTTACCAGCTTGTTTTCCTTTACCTGCTGCATGACCTCTACCTTTACGGTGCTTATCTGGACGAGAATTTTCAGTTGGTTTTAAATTATGTAATTGTATTTTTGACATTTTATTTCCTTATTACTAATTTATTAATTTTGAGTTAATTTTTCAACTTCAATATCTCTAGCTCAAGCAATATCTTCTACTGTACGTAATTTTTGTAGAGCTTTAATTGTTGCATGCACTGTGTTGATTTTTGTTCTTGATCCGTGTGTTTTTGTATAAATATCTGTATAACCAGCTAATTCAACAACAGCACGAACTGTATTAGAAGCAATAATTCCTTTTCCTTTTGGAGCAGGTTTTAATAAAACTTTTGAAGCTAAGAATTTTTCTGAAATTTCATGTGGAATAGTTGATTTGTTAACAATTGGCACAGTAATTAAACGATTTTGTGCATCTTTAACTGCTTTTTTAATTGCGTCTTGAACTTCGTTTGCTTTTCCGTGTCCATATCCTACTTTTCCTTTTTTATTTCCAACTACTGCATAAGCTGAAAATGAGAAACGACGTCCACCTTTAACCACTGTTGTAACACGAGCTATGTCAATAACTTTTTCTTCAAATTCTGATTGAAACTGAGTTTTATCTTTTTTAGCAAATCCAGGTTTACGTTTAAAGGTTTTAGCTTCATTTTTTGAAGCATTTGATTTATCTGAAGCTTGTTTTTTATCAACAGATTCTTTAGAAACTACAACTGTTTGTGTAGATTTCATTTTTTCTGTTTTTACTACTTGTTCTTCTTTTTTTTGATTTTCCATAATTAAAACTTAATTCCTTGTTTTCTTAAAGCTTCAGCAAAAGCTTTTACTCTACCGTGATATAAATAACCTGAACGATCAAAAATAAATTCATTTTGATCTAATTTTAACTCTTTAAGTTTGTTAGCAAATAAAGGAGCAAGTGATTGTGCTGCTTGAATATTTCCACCTTTGGTTTTTGACTCTTTTTTAAGTGTAGTTGCTGAAGTTAAAGTTTTTGCAGATACAGGATCAAAAACATATGCGTAAAAATGATTCAATGATTTATAAACACCAATTCTGAGTTTTTGATTGGTTGTTAAATTAGAAGTTAGTTTATTTAAAATTCTTTTATGTTTAACAATTCTAGCTTGATTTCTTGTTTGTTTTGCCATAATTATTTAGCTTTATTTAGAAGCTTTTTTCCCTTCTTTTCTTCTAATAACTTCATCTTTGTATGCAACACCTTTTCCAGAATATGGATTTGGTTTTCTTTTTTGTCTAA
Organism: Mesomycoplasma hyorhinis ATCC 17981; assembly: GCF_000383515.1. Classification (GTDB taxonomy): domain Bacteria; phylum Bacillota_I; class Bacilli_A; order Mycoplasmatales; family Metamycoplasmataceae; genus Mesomycoplasma; species Mesomycoplasma hyorhinis. The sequence continues at coordinate 8,509 of NZ_KB911499.1, read as the reverse complement.
TTTGTGCAGCTAATTCACCAACTCTTTGTTTATCAATTCCTTTTACTACAACAACTGTAGGTTTTGGTACTTCTAAAGTTAAATCCTGAGGTAAGTCAACCAAAACAGGATGTGAATATCCTAATAATAATTCTAAAGTCTTATCTTTTAATGTTGCTCTGTAACCAACACCTTTGATTTCTAATTCTTTAGAAAATCCTTTAGAAACTCCGGTTAACATACCTTGTAATAATGAATTTGTAGTTCCGTGTAATTGTTTAATATTTTTTTCTTCTGATGTTCTTTTAGTAAGTAGAGTGTTTTCAACTTTTTCAATTGAAATAAATGATGAAAATTCTCTTGATAATGTTCCTAATTTACCTTTTATAGTTACTAAAGAATTGTTAATGTTTACTTCAACACCTTCTGGTATTTGTAAAACACGATTTCCGACACGAGACATATTAATTATCAAATGTAAGCAATGATTTCACCACCTACATTTTCCTTTCTTGCTTGTTTATCAGTTAATAATCCTTTAGATGTTGAAACTATAACGGTTCCATATCCCGATACAATTTTAGGTAAATCAGAAGCTGAAGAATAAACTCTTAAAGAAGGCTTGGAAACTCTTTTAATTCCAACAATTGAACTTGTATTTCCTTTGTATTTAAGCTCAACATTAATTTCTTTTTTAACTTCACCAGATACAGTAAATCCTTTTATATATCCTTCATCTAAGAAGATTTGTAAGATTCTTTCTTTTTTCTTAGAATGAGGAATAATAACATTTTTGTGTTTACGTGTGAAGGCATTTTTGATTCTTGTGATCATATCTGCTATTGGATCTGTGATTATCATATTATCAACTCGCTTTCTTAATACCTGGTATTTGTCCTTTGTGAGCTAGTTCACGGAAGCAAATTCTACAAATTTTAAATTTACGTAATACAGCATGTGGACGACCACATAATTGACATCTTGTATAAGCACGTACTTTAAATTTAGGATGCTTTTCTGCTTTTACTTTTAATGATTTTTTTGCCATGTACTTTCCTTTTTGTTTTATTATGCTTTCTTAGCAAATGGTATGCCTAAGAGTTCTAATAATGCTCGAGCTTCTTTATCAGTTTTAGCTGTGGTTACAATAATTACATCTAAACCTTTTAATTTACGGATTTTATCAAAACTAATCTCTGGGAAGATAATCATTTCTTTAACACCTAAAGAAAAGTTCCCTCTACCATCAAATGCTTTTGGATTTACTCCTCTAAAATCTCTAATTCTTGGAATGGAAACATTAATAAGTTTTGCTAAAAAGTCTCACATATTGTCTCTTCTTAGTGTTACTTTTGCTCCAATTGGCATTCCTTGACGTAATTTTCAAGAAGCTAATGATTTTTTTGCAACTGTTTGATATGGTTTTTGTGCTGAAATTAAAGACATTTCATTCATAACTTCTTCGATAGCTTTTGAGTTAGTAACTTCTTTACCAGCTGTCATATTTAAAACTATTTTTTCAATTCTTGGAATTTGCATATCTGAAGAATAGTTAAATTTTTCTTTTAATGCAGCTTTTACTTTTGAATTATAGTGTTGTACTAAAGCGTTCATATTAAATTACCTTCTTTGTAGTTTTTGCTATACGAAGTTTTTTATTGTCTTTAAAAATGTAGCCGATTTTGGATTTTTCTGCTGGTTTGTCTTTAGATGCTTTTTTAGTTACAATCGCTACTTTAGAAACATGAATTGGTCCCTCATAAATTGAAATAGAACCTTCGGTGTTTTGTTGATTTGGTTTTTTATGTTTTGTGACTTTATTAATATCTTTTACTACCACTGTTTGTTTTTTTGCGTTTACGGATAATACTTTACCTGTTTTTCCTTTATCATCACCTGAGATAACTAAAACTTCATCGTTTTTTCTAATTTTCATCATTTTCCTTTGTAAAAATTTAAGAATGTATTAATTTGTTTTGTTTTGCAAATGATTTTAGCAAACAAGTTTTTATAAAACTTCAGGTGCTAATGAAACGATTTTTGCAAATTTTTGATTATCTCTGATTTCTCTAGCAATTGGACCAAACACCCTTGTTCCTCTAGGTGTTCCATCTTCTTTAATGATAACAACAGCGTTGTCATCAAATCTAATACGTGATCCATTTCTTCTATTAATTCCATAAACTGAACGAACAATAACAGCTTTAACTACTTGGCCTTCTTTAACAATTCCTCCTGGAATCGCTTTTTTCACAGAACACACAATAACATCACCAATATTAGAATTTTTCTTAACAGAACCACCTAAGTTTCTAATTAAACCAACTTCTTTTGCACCTGAATTATCTGCAACTTGTAATCTTGATTGTTCTTGTAACATTATTTATCTCCTTTAGAAGATGTAATAGTTATTAATCTAAAAGATTTAGTTTTGGAATATGGACGAGTTTCAGCAATTCTAACTACATCTCCAACTTTTGCTTTTTGTTCTTCATCATGAGTTGCGAATTTTTTAACTTTTTTGAATCTTTTTTGATATAAACGGTGTTTAACATAAGTTTCAACAGCAACAATTATTGTTTTTTCATTTTTATCAGAAACTACAACTCCAGTTAAAGTTTTACGTGTATTTTGTCTTTTTTGACTTGCATCTTTATGAGATTTATGATTAAAATGAGACATTATTTTCTACCTTTTTCTTGTTCTAATTCTGATTGTCTAATTGCTGTTAAAATTCTGGCAATATCTTTTCTTACTTGTTTGATTTTATGAGTATGATCTAGTTGTTGAGTTTTATTTCTAAAACGAAGGGTAAAAAGCTCTGATTTATATTCATTTAATAACTGTTCTAATTGCTCAGTAGTTTTTTTCTTTAAATCTTTGAATTCCATTATTCTCCCTTGCTAATTATTCTTCATTTTACTGGTAGTTTGTGTCCACCTAAACGAAGTGCATCACGAGCTATTTCTTCTTTAACTCCACCAACTTCAAACATAACTGTATTTTCTTTAACAACAGCTACTCATTTTTCAGCTGAACCTTTACCAGATCCCATTCTAACTCCAATAGGCTTTTTAGTAAGAGATAGATGAGGGAAGATTCTTATGTTAACTTGTCCTTCACGACCCATTCTTCTTGTAATCGCAATCCTTGCTGATTCAATTTGTCTTGCACTTATTCATTGAGATGTTGTAGCTTGAAGTCCAAATTCTTCAAATGAAACTTCTTTTCCTCTAAAAGCAGCACGTTTGTCATGTTTTACTCTAAATGTTTTACGGTGTTTTGTTTTTTTAGGTTGTAACATTTTTATTCCTTTGTACTTTCTTTTTTAACTCTTGCTGCTCTTTTTGGACCTTTTTTGTGTGTTGGTTCTTCTTCATTATATGCTTGATTTTGCTTTGCAAATACTTCGCCTAATGAAACTCAAACTTTAACTCCAAGTGCTCCATAAGTTGTTCTTGCTGTTGCTGTTGCATAACTAACATCTTGTCTAAGTGTGTGTAATTTCATTTCACCTTCAGAATATCCTTCTGATCTAGCCATATCAACACCATTTAAACGACCACTAACTTTAGTTTTAATACCTTTAGCTCCGGCTTTTTGTGCTAAACGAATTGCAAATTTTTGTGCCATACGGTATGATCCACGGTTTTCTAATTTAATTGCAATTGATTCAGCTAATAATTTTGCATCTAAATCTGGTTTTTCAATTTCTACTGCATCTATGTTTAAAACAAGTTTTTTATTTTTAACGTATTTTTTAACATCTTCAATTATTTTTTTAAGATTACTTCCTGATTGTCCTAGAAAAGTACCTAATTTTGCAGTGTAAACTACAACTGTTACTTTGTTATCTTGATCACGACGAATTTTTGTATTACCAATTAAATATTCTCTTGTTATTTTTTCAAAAAAACGATGAATTTTAACATCTTCTAAAAGATTTGGAGCAAAGTCTTTTTTATCAGCATATCAAATTGCATTATGTTCTTTAGTAACTCCGTATCTAAATCCATTTGGATTAACCTTTTGTCCCATAATTATTTATCTCCTAATAAACTTACTTCTTCAACTACTACAGCTAAATGAGAAGTTCTTTTTAAAATACGATATGCAACACCTTTTGCTCTTGGTTGAAATCTTTTAAGTGTTGGACCTTCATTTACAATTACATCTTTAACTACTAAACTATCACCGTTTAATCCATGGTTATTAACAGCATTTGCTACAGCTGAGTTTAATAGTTTTATGAAGAAATATGAAGCTTTTTTATTTGTATTTTGTAAAATAGCTAATGCATTTGTAGTTGGTTGTTTTTTAATTAAACGTGCAACTAAACGAGCTTTTTGAGCTGAAATACGTTGCATTTTTACACTAGCTCTTGCTTGTTGTGATTTATTTTCCATAACTAATGCCTACCTATTTTTTCTTCCCTTTGTCTTGTCCATGTCCTGTATATGTTCTTGTAGGAGAAAATTCACCTAATTTGTGTCCAACCATATCATCAGTTACATAAACTTCATTGAAGATTTTTCCATTATGAACTAAAAATGTGAGTCCAACAAATTCAGGAAATATTGTAGATCTTCTTGATCAAGTTTTAATTGGTTTTTTGTTTTTTTGTTCATTCATCGCCTCTACTTTTTTAAGTAAATGCTCATCTGCAAATGGACCTTTTTTCAATGAACGTGCCATTATTTAGTATCCTTTCTTCTTCTAAGAATCAATTTAGTTGAAGCTTTTTTATTATTTCTTGTTTTAATTCCAAGTGCTTTTTTACCTCATGGAGTAAGTGGTGCTTTACGTCCAATTGGTTGTTTACCTTCACCACCACCATGTGGGTGATCATTTGGGTTCATTACAGAACCTCTAACTGTTGGACGAATACCTAAATGACGATTACGTCCTGCTTTTCCAATGTTAACTAGGTTATGTTCTTCATTTCCTACAACACCTATTGTTGCTCTACATTTAGATAACACACGACGGTATTCACCAGATTTTAATTTTAAAACAACATATTTTCCATCTTCATCTTTACCTTGGATTTGAATTGAAGATCCAGCTGAACGAGCAAGTTGTCCACCTTTTCCTGGTTTTAATTCAACATTGTGAATAAATGTACCTTCAGGAATTTGTGATAAAGGAAGTGAGTTTCCAACTAAAATATCTGCATTATCACTAGAAATTACTTGTTGACCAATTTTTAAATCTTTTGGAGTTAAAATGTATCTTTTTTCTCCATCAACATAGTTAATTAAAGAAATATTTGCTGATCTATTTGGATCATATTCAATAGATTTTACATAACCTGGAATATCAAATTTATTTCTTTTAAAATCGATAATTCTGTATTTTCTTTTGCTTCTTCCACCTTGGTGTCTTATTGTAATTTTTCCTGTGTTATTACGACCAGATTTTTTAGGCAAGATAACAAGTAAAGATTTTTCTGGAGTATGTCCTGATAAGTTTTTTGAATAATCTAAAGAGCTCATATTACGAAGCCCATTGGTTGTAGGTTTATATGTTTTCATCGCCATATTTACTCTCCTTTAGTTGCTTTTTTAACTTTAGCATCTGCAGTTTCTTTAGTAGTTGATTTTACTTCTTTTTCTTCTACTTTTGTGATTGATTTAGATTTTAGAGCTAATTTTTTGGCAACTTTTTCTTCTATTTTTTTAGCTTTTTCTCTTAATGTAGTTTCTTTAGCTTTTATTTCTTGTTCTGCTCTTAATTTTTCTTCTTTTTCTTCTTGAGTATCTTCTGGATAGAAATTAATTGATCCTTGAGATATAGTAACTATAGCTTTTTTATAAGCATTAGTAAATCCATGGAAACGACCTAATTTTTTTGGTTTTTTAGGTACATTAAAGATATTTACTTTTGCTACTTTAACATCAAAAATGTGTTCAACAGCTTTTTTAACTTCTGCTCTGTTTGTTCTTCTGTCTACTTTAAATGTGTAAACATTTTCAGACATTTGTAAATGAGTTTTTTCTGTTAACAATGGAGCTTTAATAATTTCATTTATATTCATTATTTAAATCTTCCTTCTAGGTTTTTAATATCTGATTCTGAAATAATGAACACATCTGCTTTTACTAAATCTTCTACTAAAATTGAACTTCATTTTGTAACTTTAACATTTTGTAAATTACGAGCTGATAAGAAAAGTTCTGAAGATGATGAAATAATTAACACATTTTTTAATTCATTTAATTTTTCAGAAGCTAATTTTTTAACTAGTGTCTTAGTTGAAATTTCTTTTTGTGCAAAATCAGAAACTAGTACTTGATTATTTTGAGCAAGTTGACTTAAAGCTGAGGCAAAAGCTAATTTGCGAACTTTTTTGTTTAATTTAATTTTGTAATTTTTATTATTTGTAGGCCCAAATGCACGACCACCACCTACAAAAATTGGTGAACGTAGAGAGCCAGCTCTTGCTTTACCTGTACCTTTTTGTTTTCAAGGTTTTTTACCTGTTCCACTAACTTCTGCTCTTGATTTTACTTTATGAGTTGGATTTCTGCGTGATCCTCTTTCATATAATATAGTGTCAAAAATAGCTTGTGAGTGAATTTCAGTTTTTCCAAATAATTCATTTGGTAAAGAAACTTTATTTGTAATATTTACTTTTGCTACGTTTTTAGTTTGCTTGATTTCAACTTTTTTCTCGCCTGTTTTTGCAGAAGCTGTAGGTTTTGTTGCAGGTTTTGGAGCTGCTTTTGTAACTACTTTTGCTTGAGTTGTTGCTTTTTCAGGTGTTTTTACTTGTTGAACTTCAGGTTGTTTTTCAACTTTTTTAGTATGTACATGAGTATGTGTATGTTTGTGTACATGTGTGTGAGTTGTTGAAGATCTTGGTTTAATAACTTCTTTTTTAGGGGCATTACTTGTTTGAGTTGTGTTTTCTTTTTTATTCATTAGTTGCCTCCTCTGATTGTGTTTGTGAATAATCAACTAAAACTTCTGCTGCTTTTTTAGGAGCTTGTTTAACTGATTCTTTAATAACTAAAAATGATTTTTTAGGTCCTGGAACAGATCCTTTAATAACTAAAATGTTATTTGTTAAATCAATTTTAATAATTTCTAGATTTTGTACTGTAGTTCTTTCATGTCCTAAATGACCTGGCATTGTCATACCTTTAACTACTTTGTTTCCTGAAATATCACCAATTGATCCTGTTTGACGAATAGGTTTAGAACCTCCACCTCCACCATGAGATTTTGGACCTATGTGTTGGTTATATCTTTTAATAGTTCCGGCAAATCCTTTACCTTTTGACGTTCCAACTACATCAACAAATTCACCTTCTTCAAATATAGATAAATCTACTTTTTGTCCTAATTCAGCTTGCATATTTCTAAACTCTTTAACGAAACGTTTTGGTTCAGTATCAGCTTTTTTAAAATGTCCTAATTCTGGTTTTGTAAATCTGCTTTTTTTCTTGTCAAATGCTGCTAATTGAATAGCTTCATAACCGTTTTTATCTTTAGTTAAAACATTTGTAACTACGTTAGGTTGAACTTCTACAACAGTAACTGGAATGCTAATTCCTTCTTCTGTAAATAGTTGTGTCATTCCCACTTTTTTACCTAAAATACCTTTCATGTTTCTCCTATGATAATTCTAGACTTACTTTAACACCAGAATTTAGTTGTAGTCTTTTAATTTTGTCTACTAATACTTTTGAATTAGAACTGTTTGTTTTAACAATAATTAATCTTTGGTGTGTTCTACTTTCGAATTGCTCACGTGATTTTTTATTAACATGAACTGATCTCAAGATAGTAAAGATTTCTTTTTTGGTTGGTAGTGGAATTGGACCACTTACTTCGGCATTTGCTTCTTTTGCAACTAAAACTATTTTCGCTGTTGCATTGTCTATTAGACGATGATCAAATGCTTTTAGTTTAATTTGAATTTTATCCATAAAAATAAAATGTTGTCTCCTTTGGTTTTTTCTAAAACCAGACTCTACATAAAAACCGATAACTAACTAACAACTCTCTTTAGTGTATCGCAACCTTATGCTTCATAGTCCTAAATTTAGTTTTTTAATTATATTCCTTTTTTTTAAAAACACCAAATATTTTTTTGTTTTTATTAAGTAAATAATTATTTGATTATGAAAGTCATTTACTCATTCGAGGTGATACCCTTTTCTTAATAAAATTTTAAATAATTAAATTAATTATAATTTGAAATGAATGTTCCCCTAAATTTAATGGGAAACATTCATTTTATTTTGTCTTTAATTCGTTTGTAATTGTAATAATAAATATAATTTGCAATTGCTTTGTGAAATTGTTTAAAAGTTAAAAATTCTTTTTCGCGACCATAAAAACATTCTCTTTTTAATGTCCCAAAAAATGATTCAATAATGCTATTATCTAAACAATTTCCTTTTCGAGACATGGACTGAGTTATTCCTTTTTGTTTTAATTTTTCTGAAAATTGTTTATGTTGATATTGTCAACCTTGATCACTGTGAAAAATTAAACCTTCAAGATTTTTGTGCTTTGAAAA
>NZ_KB911498.1 GCF_000383515.1 Mesomycoplasma hyorhinis ATCC 17981 | reverse complement strand
GCAAAATCAGGCTTTTTAATTTCAATTCCTTTTTTGTATTTTTTTACACATTCTAATTTAAATTCTAATGAATATTTCATAAAAAATCCCTTTTCTATTTTTCTAAGAAAATTTTCTAAGAAAAGAGGATCTGCTCATTTATAAATTAGAATTGAATATTATTGTAGTTTCCATTATTTTTATAACAAATTTCTAATTACTTTTATTCTTATTAAATTGTGAATTTTGTTCATTAAGAAGCAAAAATGGGTTAAATATTAACAAAACCAAACAAATTCTTTGGATATATATATATATATATATATATATATAATTTGTGTGTAATTACTAAATTTCGAAGGAGATATTATGGAAAAACACAAGAAAAACAAGGCAAAACCTTGATTTGCAGTAGCAATAGGTTGCATTTTATTGACTCCAGTAGCTATTGCTACAGTTTTAACGCTTCCAAAATCTACTGTTAGTGTAGTAGAAAAAGAAATAGTTAAAACAGAATATAAAAATTTATCATCTCAATTTGAACCATCCTTAATGGAACTTTTAAATTCAAAACAAAATGATGATAAATTTAAATTTTCTACACAAGAAGCTGTAAAAAAGGAAACTAAAAATGAAATTTTAACTTTATTTTCTCAAAGTGGACTTAGCTTAGAATTAAAAGCAATTGAAGATAATAACAAAATTACTAAAGAAGAAAAAACACAACAAATTAATAAATTACTTGAAGAATTTTTAAATGATTATGTTAACACAAAAGCAAGTACTCAAAAAGCAGCTGTTTACCTAGATGATGCAAAGTTACCAGAAGAATTAAAAGATTTTAAAAATTCAATTAAAACTCAATATGAAGAGATGTTAAATCAACAAGCAAAAAAAGACAAAAAAGAATTTAATTCTGCATTAACACAAGATCCTATGAGCAAAATTAAAGAACATATTGAGGCTAATAAAAAACATAAAAACCAAACTCCATAAAATAATATTAAAACAATTTAAAATTTAAATCATTATTTGTTTATTCAGCTATCTAAATCTAATAAAAACAATAACTAAATAGCAATAAATACAGTAATAAACAATAAATTATTCTCACAAACTCTTACAATTAAGTAAAATACTTTGGATGAATTTTAGAAATTGATATTATTCAAAAAAACAGATTAATTAAATGTTTATACATAAAATAAAGCTTAATTTACTTCAAAATCAAGCAAAATAAGTTAAAATAAACTAAAAATTACTGTTTGAATTCCATCTCTAGGTGTAAAAAAATAAAAAAATTTTAAAAAAAGTGGCATAATTATTATGCATTAATTGAATATATTAGTTTTTATTTAGCTATATTGACCTACTCCATAATGACAATAAAAATTAAAATATTATTAATGACACTAAAAATAGTTCTCAAGGAGTATAAATTACACAAAAATGAAATTACGCATTTGTGTATTTTGTATTTCAACTTACAAGCAGTAATTTGTAAGTAAATCTAATAGAAGGAACAACTAAGAGGCGTTATATTTGTGTGTTATTTACTAAAAAATTTTATTCCTTCTATTCATATGAATTATTCACCTAATAAAGTTATAACATTGGGGGGTGTTAAAAAACAGCAAATAAATTTTTGCTGTTTTTTATCTTTATATGAAAAAATAAAAATTACTTTAAAGAATTAACTAATATTTTAAACATAGAGTTTTATTTATACTTTATTTTTAAAAGTAATTAATAAGTAACAATATGAGCTTATTAAATAGTATTTAATGATTTTAAATGCATTAATAACTTATATCGTTGATAATACTTGTATTTACGTTTTATTTGTTTTTATAGTTTAAATGCTTAATCAAGCTTTTAAAGCGCTTTAAGAAGCTAAATTCAAACAAATAAAAGCTTTATACAACTCAAATGTGAAATAAACACAAATTTAAATCTATATAAAGCAATTTATTTAAAATCAAGTTATAAGTATTAATTCCCAAAAACCTCAATGACTATATTTTGTATTAATTGAATAATCTAAAAATTTTGTCTTTAAAATGAAGAGCTAAGTAAAAATTAAAATTTGTATCTAAATATACAAAAAGATAGCAATATCATCAATTTGCTTTAGTTTTGGTTTTAACAAACAAATTTTTAACTAAACTTTTTTAGTTTCAAAAGTATTAAAAAAGGTAATTAAGATAGCTTAATTACCTTTTTTATATTAATCATTATCAATCTATTTTAACTTTAATAACGATTTTGTTTAGTTTTCTATTGTATCGTAAATATTTGGGCACATGTCCTTCTTTAGGAAAGAAGAATAGAAAATCTTTTGTGCTTGGATGTAATAAATTTTTATTTTGATTATCAATTTCAAATAAAGTGAAGTTTGATTCTTTATTGTATTGAGTTTTAGGTTTTTCTAAATCACTTTCTTGGGCAAAGTATAACTTTTCTTCTGGGTCTAAGATAACCTGAAGATCAGCATAAATTTGGTGTGTTTCATATTGCGCACTTTGATCACCATAACTATCAACTTCCATATGAAGTGCAAAAACGTCATTTTCTTTAATAATATGTTTTTCTTTACTGAGTTGATTTAAATTAGTTTTTGTAATTCATTCAATTGCTAAATCTAAATTCTTATAAATGCCTTTGTATCTTGAAATATTTTCTAATCTATCAAAAATCATTTTCTATTAATATCCTAAACTATTTGGTTGGTGTCCTTGAGAATCAACTACTTTTGTTAAATGGTTAACTTGTACTTGTAACTCAAGAATAGCTTTTTCATTTTTTCTTTTTTCTGCTATATCTAGTTCTTCTTCTAATTTCATTAATTCAATAAATTCTTTAGATCTTGTTCAGTATGCACGATTTGTAAGATCATTTTGTTTTGTTGGCAATAAAAGTGATACAGAATATCCAAGAATTAATGTAGTACTAAAAGTAATCATTGTTAATCAAGCAGCACTAAATGAGAAAACAGCTCCATTTGGGGTTATGAATTTTTGAGTTAGTAATCAAATGCAAATTCCTACTAATGTTGCAAAGACAAAGCCGACAAGCGCACCTTTTCAATTTGTTTTTGTTGTAAAAATTCATAGCAAGAATACAGCAATTGTTGGTGCATTTAATAAACCAATAAATCCTGTGAAGTAATTAAATAAATCATCTTGTTTTGTTGAAATTAACACATTTCCAAATAATATTCCTAATGTTCCAAAAATAAATACTAATAATTTTGAAATCAAAGCTAATGTTCTATCTGGAGTATTTGGTTTGAATTTAGCAATAAAGTCAACAACAATGGAGTTTGCAAGTGCTGATAATCCTGATGAAACTGTTGACTGTGTAGAAGCGAAGATAGCTGAAAGAATTAAACCTGTAATTCCAATAGGCAATGAACCAGCAATGAAGTATGAGAGGAAACCAGAACCATTACCTGCTGGACTTACAACGTTATTAATTCCGCTTGCAAGATTTTTAGAATTATCTACATAATATCCTTGTGATAAGAAATATGTATAAAGAACTGATCCAGTTGAGAAGAATAAAATAGCTGTTGCTATAGAAACTCAAAACATAATTCATAAAGTTTAACGAACTTGACGAATTGATTTAGTTCCTTTATATCTTTGCGTAACATCTTGTGAACCCATAAATATAATGAGTTAATTGTGTTGTAAATAGCTAGCATAATAATTCCTGGGAAAGTTAATGTTGGTTTAAATGAGCTAGCATCTAAAATTTGGTGGTATTTTAAAGTATCTGAACCTCAATTTGTTTTTGCTAATCCGATAATAATTACCAAAACAATTCCACCTAATAATACAATTCCTTGAATTGAATCTGATCATACAACAGCTTTAAATCCACCTATTGTGGTAATTATAACTGTTACTAATCCAATAATAAAAGATAACTATTGAATCAATATCAATAATAATTGAAAGAGCTACAGTTGGTACAAATAAAACAACAGCAACTCTAAAAATTTGGAAAATAATAAAGCTTAATGAGTTAACAGCTCTTAGTGAATAATGAAATCTGTTCTCTAAAAAAGAATAAGCTGTAGATTCCTTCATTCTTATATAAAAAGGAATTACTCATTTAATAACTACTGGTATCATTGCAATAATTGCAATATTAGTGTCGATTCAAGCTCATCTTGAACCCATAACTGTACCAGGACTATTTAAAAAGAATAATGATGAAGTTATAGTTGCAAAAATTGAAATTCCTACAACTCAAACCAGGTTTTTACCTCCACCTGTAAAAAAGTGTTTTGTTGAACCAGTTTGTTTTGATCTTTTTTGTAATCATCAAAATAGTAAACCTATTCCTAAAATTGCAACAAGATAAATTACAATAATAGCTCAATCCAAACCGCTCAAACCTAGTTTTGCATTTATATTTGATATTTAGTTTCCTTTCTTAAGAGTCTAAATTAAATTTTGCAGTTTTTGTGAATTTATATAATTGTTTTTAACAGTAGTTTTAATTTGTGTTTTTGGTTTTTTTAATTGTTCCTGTATTAGTTGTTCAGTTTTAAATTTTTTCTCGTAATCTTTTAAAGATGGAACTTTTAAAAGAGCTATACCACTGATAACTACTGGTTCATTACCTTTTTCATAAACAAATCTGTAGTTATATAACACTTGATGATCTAAAACTGGAAGTTGTAAATCAAATGTAGCAGTTCTACCATTTTCTGTGCTTACTTTAGGTGAGCCTAAAACTTTAATGTTTGGAGCAGCTAGTTTTTGCTCTTCTTTGGTTCTTCCAAATGCAGGACCTACTAGTTTGTCGTATTCTTCTTCTTGTTTTTGAACTGTTTTTCCATTTTTTGTGGTAGTAACAGTTTTAATAATTGGTTGAAATTTAATATATTCAAGTTTTACTTTGCTTAAATCTATATCAGTACCATCAAAAATTTTGGCTGGATATTTTCCATAGAAAGAGAAAATACAGCTGTTTTACCACCATCAACAGTATATTTAACACTGTGATTAACAGTGTTTACGGTTATTGTATTATCACTAAATTTATAGCTGTAATTATTAGCTCCACATGAAACAACAATAACAGAAACAGCAGGTATTGTCAGCGCAGTTAAAAAACCTAAAAATTTTTTAGATTTTATTCTGTTCATTTATCTCATTTATTAATGTAAATTGAAAATTTCATTATATTTTACACAATAAAATTTTCTTATTCAAATTATTCAACTAAATAAAACAATTACAAAAATTTGTAAAAAAAAATTTTTCTGAAATGAAATTTACTTTTTAAAATTAAGAAAAATTTTTCAGCAATGTTTTTTTGCCTTGATAACTTTGAAATATTATTAATTTGCTAAAACAAAATCACTAATAATAATTAAAAAAGCTTGAATTTTCAAGCTTTTTTAGTTTGGTAAATTTCAAAATAAAAGCAATCAATTAATGCTGATTGCTTTTGTAGTTATAAATTGAATAAATATAAACAGTGTGTTCAATATAGGATAAAAACTGGATTGTTCATATTTGTCATCTTTAAAATTGTGTTTTTAAAAAGTTTATTCTACTGTTTTAAAGCCCAATCAAGTTCATAAAATAACAATATTTTCTTTTTTAGTTCTTGTTTGTTCTTTGATTAATAAACTTCTAAAATAGTCTTTGCTATAAAAAAATATAGTACCGTTATAAATGTTTTTAATTGATTTTCAATTTAATCTTATTTTAAGATTTGGAACCACTTCAAAATCAATTAAAGTTTCTTTTGTTAGGTTATTAATTATTTTTTTATCCAAGAAAAAGTCAATTTCTCTTTTTTTAAGTAAAAAATTAAACTTTTTAAAATCTTCGTCTTTATTGAAACTAAAAATAGCTTCTTTATTTAAAAGATTGTTGTACTCAATAATTTCATCAAGAGATTTAGCTTTTTTTACTATATATTTAGAAATTTTAGGAGTAAAAATTGAGAAGGTAGAAGGCATAATTCAATAACCATCTCCAAGATGATTAACTTTTATTTTTCTGACTACTTGTTTATCCATTGTTATTTAAATTTTATCTTTTAAAAAATTAAAAATTGCATCTGAATTATGATTTTCTATAGAAAATGAAGCTTTTTCTCTAACATAATGATCTGCTTGACCCATAGCAACTGAATATTTACAAACTTCAAACATAGAAACATCATTTGCTTCATCTCCAAAGGAAATTGTTGCATTTAGTTCTAAATTAAAATCTTTTGCTAATATTTTAAGTCCATCACCTTTAGAACTTCCAACTGGCATAATATCAATAACTTTTGGTGACGAAGAAAGAAGATAAATTTTATCTAAATTCTTAAATTGCTCAACTGCATTTTCTATGTTTTTTAAATTAGAATCACTTTTTATCATTAAAAATTTAACAACTTTTAATTTATTTATATCAAAGTCAGAATTAGCTGTATCGAAAAAATCAATGTCAAATTGTTCTTCTTTTTCTAAAGCTTTTTGTGTTTTTTCTAATCAAATAAATCAATCTTTTTTTTCTTTATTTTTAGAAAAAGCATAAATTTGTTGATCTGAATAAATTAAGAAAGTAATTTCTTCTTTTTTTAAAACATCAAAAACAAATTTTGCTATTTTTGATTCTATTGGATTAATAAAAATCACTTTTTTTGCTTTAAAATCATAAATTAAAGAGCCATTGCAAGAAATAATAGGCAAATCAGGTTTTACTTGATTAATATATCTCTTTGTAAAGTATCAAGGTCTCCCTGTTGCAATGATGAGTTTTTTGTTAGCTTGTTGGTGCAGTTGGTTTAAGATTGATAAAGTAGAATTCAAAATATTTTTGTCTTTATCTAAAAGTGTTCCATCAAGATCAAAAACAATGTTTTGGAAACTAATTTTCTTTTCTTTTTTGTCCATAATAGGCGTTTTTTCCATGTTTTCTTTGATAATGTTTATTTTGTAATGTTAAATTAGCGTGTTTGGCATTTGGATTAATTTGTTTTGTAAATAAAGCCATTTTAGCAATTTCTTCTAAAGTAAGAGCTAAATTTACTGCATCAGTTGCAGATTTTCCTGATCATACAAAAGGGCCATGTTCTTTAACTAAACAAGTACTATTTGCTATAAAATCAAGCTTGTTTTTAAGAAAATGTTCTACAATCACTAAACCTGTATTGTGTTCGTATTGACCATTTATTTCTTCATCACTTAATTCTCTAGCACAAGGAACAGAACCGTAGAAATTATCAGCATGAGTTGTTCCTAAGCAAGGAATGTCTTGGCCTGCTTGAGCTCAAGCAACAGCATATGGAGAATGTGTATGTACAATGGCCTTAATTCTTGAATCTTGTTTGTATAATAAGGCATGAGTTGGTGTATCTGAAGAAGGATTAATTGCTTTATTTTCAAGCAAATTATTGTCCAAATCAACTAAAACCATATCATCAGCTGTCATTGTTTCATAAGCAATTCCACTTGGTTTTATTGCCATAAATTTTCTATCTTCAGAGATTGCTGAAACATTTCCTCAAGTGTGAATTGCTAATTTATATTTATAAAGAAGCATATTAGCTTCATAAACTTCTTGTTTGAGTTTTGCAATTTGTTCTTTGTTTTTAAGCATCATATGCCTTTCTTAATTTATCTAAGAAAAATTCTCTTGCTTTTAAAATGTTTTTAACTTGTGCTTCTTTGTTTTGTTCTAAAGTTTTTGATGAATCAAAATCTTTTTCTTTGTATCACATTTCAATTAAAAATGGTCCTTGATAATCAATAGACTTAATAGCTTTTAAAGATCTGACAAAATCAACATCACCTTTTCCAAAATCTACATTTTTAAAAGTATTTTCCAATGTATCTTTAAAGTGAAAAGCAACAATTTGATCTTGGCCTAATTTAATTTCATTTTCCACATCATTAGAAAATCTATTTAAATTTCCTAAATCAGGATACACAAATAAATTAGGCATACTTACTTTTTTAATTAAATATAAACATCTTGAAATTGTTGAAGCAAATGGAGTATCCATAGTTTCAAAAGCAAGTGTAATTGAGTATTTTTGAGCTAATTTAGCTGCTTTTTTAAGACTTTGAATAAAATATTCTTCAGCTTTTTCGTGTCAAGGATTATAATAAACATCATAAGTTGCTAGTTGAATAATTCTTATACCTAATTTTTTAGCTAAAATTAGAGCTTTTTCCATTATCGCTAAAGCTTTTTGTCTTGTTTGAGCTGATGCAGAACCAAAAGGGTATTTTCTGTGCAAACTCAAACACATTGAATTTATATAAAATTTTTCTTTATCTAGTTTTCTTTTTATAAGGTTGATTTGTTTATTGGATCAATTTAAACGAGCAGCAAATTCTTCTGATTCATCCACACTTAGTTCAATGAAATCAAAACCAGCTGCTTTTGCAATTTCAATTTTTTGTTCAAAACTGTAATGTTTATCAATTGCTTTTTCGTAAATTCCAACAAAGTGTTTATTGTCAATATTTTTTAAATTCATCTTTAAATTCCTTAGCTGCTAATTCTGGATTTTCTGCATCTCTAATGGATCTTCCTGCAATAAAAATATAAATTGGAATATCTTTAAATAAATGAATATCTTTAACTTCCACTCCACCTGTTACTGTCATTTTAAAACCCATAGAAGCTAGTTTTTTAACTATTTCTATATCTTGATCTGATCAAGATTTACCACTTGCTTGAAGATCTCTTGAACGGTGTCAAACTAATTGTTTTACTCCTGCTTGTCTTCATTTTTCTACTTGTTCTCAAGTAAAGTTATAGGTCATTTCAATTTGTAAATCTTTTTGAATATTAAAGTTATTTGCATTGTTTAAATCTTTTGCATAATTTAAAATATCATTCATAGTTGGTACTTCAGCTGCACAAATTGCAGTGACAAAATCAGCTCCAGATTCAAAAAACATCTTAGAAAATACTTTACCAGCATCTGCAACTTTACCATCAGCAATGATGATTTTATCTGGAAAAGCTTTTTTTAGCTCAACAATTGCTTTTTTTCCTTCTGAGGCTAATAAAATTGTTCCTACTTCAATAATGTCAATGTATTTTTGTGCTTTCTTAGCTGAGTTAATTGCGTCTTCGATAGTTAAATTATCTAAAGCGATTTGTAATAATGGTAATGGCATAATTCCTTTCAAAAATAAAATAAAAATAAAACAAATCAGCCAAAGCCAACTTGTTTTATTTAATTTTAAGATAAGTATTTTTTAAAATCTATGTTTAAAATAATATCAATCACTTGTTGAGCTTCTTTTGCTTGTAAAATTTGTTTAACTACTGATTCATCTTCAAATGTTGCAACAATTTGAGGTAGTGCAACTGATGTGTGAATTTCAGGTGAAGTAGCAGCTAAAGCAATTAAAATTCTAACTGGACGATCATCATTGTCAAAAAATACAGGTTTTTTAAGTGTTATTAAAGAAAATGCATTTTCTTTTACTCCTCTTTCACTTTGTGCATGAGGCATAGCAAGATCATTTGCAATTATGTAATAAGGTCCATTTTTAATAGTAGATTCAATAATTGCGTTGTAGTAATCTTGTGTAATTGCATTTTTTTCAATTAAAGGTTGAACAGAAAGCCAAATCGCTTCTTGTCAATTTTTAGCTTCTAAATTTAATTGAATTGAATTGAATTTTTTTAATGTTTTTAATAAGTCCATAATTGTCCACTTATAGATTTAACGCTTGTTTTAAAGCTTGTCTAATTTCGTTTTCATCCATTAAATTTGTAACACCAATAATTTTTGCTTTTTGGTTTTGTACAAATTCTGATGTTAAATGTTTGGAAGAAATAATAATATCAACTGAATTTGTCATTCCTTTAGATTGACCCATTGATAAAGCATCCACATCTGCTGGAATATTTAATTCTTTTAAAATTTTTTGAACTTTTAATTTAATAATCATTGAAGTTCCCATTCCATTACCGCAAGCTGCTATAACTTTTAAGTTTGCCATTATTTATCCTTCTTTTTTATAGTGATTTTTAATTTTAAGATAAATTAAGAAGCAATTTTTATAAAAAATTAACTAGTTTGAGCTATTGCTTCTTCTAAATTATCTACTTTAATTTTAAACAATTTTTGTAAAAATGTTTTTTTACTTTGATTTCCTGAATCAACAATTTGTGCTAATACCACTAGTGCAACCATTGCAACAAAAACAAATATTCAAGCAACAGGCACTGAGTAAGCGCTAATCATAATTAATAATCCAAAGAATAAGTTTCAATCGCTCATTCCAATGTATCCTTGAGCTACTGGATTATTTATTCCATCTGCTATTGCAACATTTGATAAGAATTTAGTTGCAAAGGACACTACAATTATTTCTAAAAATCCAATTAATCCTGGAACTATGGCAGCAGCTTTTCATCCACCAGAGGCATTTGCGTAAATTCCTAAAGACCCTGAGTTGAAAAATAAAGTAATAAATAATGGAATTGCGATATTTGAGTAAGTATTTCCTGGAATTGCTGAAATTCCTATCATAATACCAACTGCTATAAATTGTCCAATAACCCCAGAAACAAAACCATAAGTTACTGAATTAATAGAAAATCCATATGTAGCAGCTACATCCACAGCAACAACAGCTCCTGGAATAATTTTTTCACTAATTCCGTGGAAAGATTGTTGTAATTCTGTAATGAACATTCTAACACCAGTAATAATTACAAGTAAAGACGCAACAATTCTAAGCGCTCCACCTATAATGTTAAAAATAAAGTTAGCTCCTGAATATAAATTAGCATTTCAAGAAGAAAGTCCTGATTGTTGTGTAAATCCAATTCAGTTTGGATTTAAAACAGAAGTTTTTGATCCTTGAATAATAATAATAATAAATAGAATTACGAATAAAACAAAGACAATTAATGTTTGTGTAAAGACATTATCTTCGAAAATCTTCAAATATGAAGGTAATTTTCTATTTTCTGCTGTATCTTCTTTTTTACCAAAGAATCTACCTAATTTATATGAAGTTAAAATTCCAAGCATTTGTTGGTGTCCTACAGCAAAACCAGCATTTTGGGTCACTAAATTTGTTGGTTTTAGTGTTGCTGTTGTTGCACTTGCTCAATAAATTCCTAAAAATAGACCTGACATAAGAACTAAACCAGCTTGTGATCCAGCATTTAATTCTCCATCAACAATAGGAATTTGTCTAAATAGTAAAACATAGAAAACTGAAGTAACTACAGCTGATTGTTGAAGCATAATGTGTCCAGTAATCATTAATGCATTGGTATTTGTTCATCTTTTTGTAGCTACAAAAATAATATTTACTATAAAAACAATTAATAAAGTAAAGGTAAATAAAGAAGAATAGTCAATTCCACTTTTAATATTTTGTGAAATATGAGCTAAAAATTCTTGTGATTGTGATAAAGAAAAGTAAGGATCGAGCGGAATAATTTCAGCTGAAGAACCTAATTTTCTAATAGCTTCAAAAACTGGTCTAGCTAATGAAACCAAAGCGCCAGATCCTATACCTAAAAGCAAAAATCCAATCGCTGTTTTAAGAGCTCCTAAAAAGGAATCTTTTACTCCCCTTCCGATAATCATATAGCCAACAAAAACTATGGTAGCTAAAAGTAAAGGCGTAACAGCTAAAAAGTTTGAAACATAAACTGTTTTAATTAAAAACAATCCAGCAGAAGATCAAGCTTGTGAAGATCAAGCTTCAACATTTGGTTCTGGATTTGCTGCTTTAACAAGCAAAGTTATTAAAATAATTAATAAATTTGCAACTAAAAAAGCCAATCAACCAAACCAAAATTTTTTCTTGCTAGATAAGTTGATTTTTTTCATTTTTGTAAAATAAGTCTCCTTACTACGTTTTATGATTAAATTTTGAATGTCTTTTTAATATCTAACACTCTTTGTGGTAAAGAATCTTTGTTAAATTCTCTTTTTTCATCAAAAGTTAAAATTTCACATGGATTGCTAATTAACATATCATCAATTGCTTCTTGTGAAACTCCAACTTGTTTTAATAAAGGAATAAAACGATCAAATAAATAACCAAGTCCAAAAGTAAATTTACCCTTTTCTAATCCATAGTGTCTTTGATATAAAATTCTACCTGCATCTAAAGACAAGGTAATGTGCTTTTGATAACCTTTATCCACTAAATATTTGATGTTTTCAGCTAAAGTTGCATCTGTGTAATATTTTACTCTATCTGGTCCATCAAAACATAAACTAACACCTAATTCTTTAATGATTTTTTCATAATAGAATTTATCAGGATTTTTGTTTAAGTGTGAAAGTTGAATTTTTCTTGGATTAACTCCAAAATCAATTAAATATTGAGCAGCTTCGTAAGCCATAGTTCCTAATTGAGTATGTACTAAAATAGGTGCTCCTGTTAAAATAGAAGATCTTGCAGCTACTTCTAGAGATTTAAATTCTAAACGATCAATAGCAGCGTATCCTGTTCCGGCTTTAATAATTCCGGCTTTGGATTTAGATCTTTTTACAACTGGTCCGCTGTAGTTATATTCATCCATTCCTTCTTCGATTTCAGCTACAACCATTTTTACAATTTTATCTGTTGGAGCCAAAGCAAGTCAAGAAGCACCTTTGTCATAAAATGCAGCTTTATGAAAACCAGTTGCCATAATAATGTTAGCTTTTCCTTCTAATTTCTTTGCAATATCTAACATTTGATAAACATCACGCCCAACGTTAGGAGGGTCCATTGTAACAACAGTTTTTCCTCCTTTTGCTACATATTCATTCATTTCTTTAATTGCAGCATCTTTTGACATCATAATAAAATCTGGATGCTCGTGAGCTTCAGGTCCATAATTTTTTATTAAGTGGTCATGACAGTCTACAATGCCTAATTGACTGGGATCAATATCTCCTAGTACTGTTCTTGCGAATTTTTTCATTTTGTCCTTTCTTCTTATTAACATCTATTTGCAAAGATGTTAAAAAAATTATAAATCATTTTGATTATAATACATTTTTAAGATATAGTTGAAAAATAGAAAATTTGCACTATTGTTGAAAAATTTTCTCACTAACTTTTGTTTTATTATTCAATAAATTATTCTTTTTTACTTGAAAAATGAATACTTTTTGGGATATTGACTTTGCATTGGAATAAGCACTTGCTTGACCAAAATCAAATGGAGCAAGTAAGTAAAAATCTAATTTATTTAATTTCTGATCATAATCAATTTTAAAAATATTAACATCTACTTGTGTTGCAAAAGAAGAAGTTGAAGGAAGAAGAAAACCACGATAAACAATTAAATTATTCTCAATGAAAAAATCTGGATTTTGTTTATAAGAAGATAACATTTGTTGATAATTTTTATCAACTAAAGAATTTCATTGTACAAATTCATCAAGACTTTGTGGATCTTTGATTATGTATAAAAAATCTCCCAAAATAGAAAAAACTTTAGGATTTTTTCTTTTATACTCTTCAACTTTTTCTTTATCTTCAAGACCTTGTTTATCGTTTGTAAGTGCAAAATAAATTTGTTTGTCAATTAAATCAGGAATATCTGCTAAATTTATTTTTTTACTATCTTCATTTTCGCTTGTTTTATCTGTATCCGATTCATCTGTTCTGGATAAAAAATCTTTTAAATCTGAAACTGTTTTTGTGATTGAAAATTTAATTTCTTTATTTACTTCAATATTTGAAGAAGTTTGTAACACATTAGTTTTAGCAAATGCTAAAAAACTAAGACTAGATAATCCAAAAATTGTTAAAGTAATTGCTATAATAATTCACTTTTTAAACTTAGAAAGTTGTTTTAATTTTGCAAAAGTCATATTAATTTTCACTTTCTTTTCTTATGTAAAAAATATTTTCTTTAATATCTTCTTGAAAAAATTTGTTTAAATCTCTAGTATCTACTTTTATTTGTTGATTTTCTAAAAGTCAAATTCTATTCGCTAATCTTAAAATTTCTTCTTTGTGATGAGACACAAACAATAAAGTTGCATTGTGTTTTTGTTTATAATCTAGAATATAGTTTATCAAAGATTCTCTACTTATGTAATCTAAATTGTTATATAGCTCATCTAAAAAAATGATTTTGGGTTTTTTTAAAAATAATTGCAAAATAGCTAACTTTTGTTTTTCACCACCTGATAGATTAGCAATTTTTGTATCCAAAGTTTGATCCAATGATAAAAGTTTGTTTAAAAACTTGTAGTGTTCTTTTTCTTCACTATTTCGAAGCGTCATTTCTATAATGGAAAGGAAATCTTTTACCTTAATGTTATTGATTCTTTTACCTTGTTGTTCTAAATAACCCATATTATTTCAAGGATGTTTTTTATCAGTATTAAAGAGTTCAACCTTTCCAGTATCTGGTTCGTCAGCACCTGCTAAAATGTTGAATAACAAAGTTTTTCCTCTTCCGTTTCTTCCTAAAAGAGCAATTGAATCTCCTTCAAAAATTTCAAGATTAATATTTGAAAAAATAATTTTATTTTTAAATTTTTTAGAAATATTGCTAGCTCTTAATTGAATTTGACTCATTTTGCTCCTTTAATCATCGTAGTAGCTAAAATGCTAATGTTTAATGTTGTTAAAATAATTGTAAAAGAAATTAAATCAACATAGTTAAATCATTGTTTAGAATAAAAATAAAAATTAGAGGATTTATAGGGATTTTTAAACAACAATCCTACAGATCTTAGTAGTAAATGAAGAGGAGAGTAATAATTTATTGATCTTAAATAAGTTCTTTTTACATCACCTAAATCACTTATTTTGTTTTTATAAATAACATAATATATAGACAATCTAGCTGTAAGTGATACATAAAAAATTACAAAAATTATCAAATAAAAAATGGTTAAAAATCTAGAATATTTTTTGGATTTAATAACAAAGTAAATCAAAGGTAAAGGGCTAAAAAATAAAGCGATTATTAATGAAGAAAAAAATAATTGAGCAAAATTGATTGGAATATTTGAATCTCCAAGTAAAGATACTAACAATAAAGAAAAAAATAAAAAAGTATAAACAAAGTTAATTACTAGAAAAAATAATCAAATTAAAAAATAGTAATAATCTTTGTAATAAAAAATAAATTCTTTATAAAGGTATGAATTTTTTTTAAATTGCATTATCGATCACATCAATAAATGCATTAAAAAGAAATTGGGTATTAATATTCAAGGTCCTTCTAAAATTCTTGGAATGTATACTTCTAACTGATCTTTAACACTAAAGATATGATTATTATTAATCTTAATTTCTGAAGTATTTTGAGCAGCTCAGTAAATAAAAAGTAATTCAAAAAATAAAATTATAAAAAAAGGAACAAAAAGCATTAATATGCCTCTTGAACTTTT
The DNA here is from genome assembly GCF_000383515.1 of Mesomycoplasma hyorhinis ATCC 17981. GTDB lineage: Bacteria > Bacillota_I > Bacilli_A > Mycoplasmatales > Metamycoplasmataceae > Mesomycoplasma > Mesomycoplasma hyorhinis. The sequence goes on along the minus strand of NZ_KB911498.1, from coordinate 9,723 downwards.
AAACATGAGAGTTAAACTGAATTTATAAAATACCTTGAGCATTGTTACTTCCTTTTGAATTAGTTTTTTAATACTACTTTGGCAGAAATTTTACCAAAAGGAATATCAATACTTAAAATTTCAACTTCTACAAATTGACCTAATTGATATTTATAAAATTTATTTGCCAAAGTAAAACTATCATCAGAAAGTATAAATTCTTCTTGTTCATTTGTTTGTAAATCACTAATATGAACTAATACATCAACATTATTTTCTAATTCAACAAAAAAACCAAACTTTTTAATTGAAGTAATTTGACCGCGATATTTTTGGCCTATTCTTGAAGAAAAATATTCTGTTTTTTTAATAGAAACTACTTTTCTTTCTAATGTTTGAGCACGTTGTTCAAGTTCTGAAGTACTTTTAGATTGAAATTCTAAAATCCTTTCAAAATGAAGCAAATCTTTTTTATGCTCAAACAAAAAATGTCTAATTATTCTATGTAAAAGAAGATCTGGATATCTACGAATTGGACTTGTAAAGTGGCTATAAAACTTTGAAGCCAAACCAAAATGTCCATGGTTAACTGGCGAATACACTGCTTTTTGCATTGTTCTTAAAATCATTATTTTAATAAAATTATCAAGTCTTTGTTCTTTGATTTTTTCAACTGCATCAGCAAAAGATTTTGAATCTAATTGATAAGGAATTACAACATTAACTCCTAATGATTTTAATACTCCATTGAATTCTTCAATTCTTTCAATATCAGGTTTGTCATGAATACGATAAATAACGGGAAATTTTCTCTTTGCTAAAAATTCAGAAACATTTTCGTTTGCTCTTACCATAAAATCTTCAATTAAAGCTTCAGAAATTCCTGATTTTTTAATTTGTAAATCTTTTGTGTATCCTTCTTCATCTAAAATAACTTTTGTTTCTTCAATTTCAAGATTTACATAACCTTGATTTTCTTTGTATTTTCTTAAAATTTTAGCTAATTCTAAAGCATCATCTAAAAGTAATTTTACTTCATTTGTAAAGCTAATTTCTTGATTTTCATAGTATTTATTAACTTGATTGTAAGTTAATCTAGCTTTGGAATTAATAACTGAAGGATAAATTTTTACACTAAGATTATTTCCATATTTATCTATTTCAGCTTCCATTGTAATTGTATATCTATCCACATTGGGATTTAATGAACAAATACCATTTGATAATTTTTCAGGAAGCATTGGAATTACCATATTAGGTAAATAAATAGATGTTCCTCTTGTTGCTGCTTCATCATCTAAAAAAGTATCTTCTTTAACATAATAACTAACATCAGCAATGTGTACACCTAATTTGTAATTATTATTTTCAAGTTTTTCAACTGAAATTGCATCATCAAAGTCTTTTGTATCATCTCCATCAATAGTTACAATAGTAGAAGATCTCAAATCAACTCTATTTGGTTCAATTGTTTCAATTGCATCTGGAATTTGTTTTAATTCTTCTTCAATATTTGAATTAAATTCCACTTCAACACCAGAGTCTACAATTGGAACTTTTAAATATCAAAATTTTTCATTTTCATTTGCAATATTTTGAACTAGAGCTATTTTTAAAAACTTTTTCTGATATTCAAGGATTTCAACTTTTACAAACTCACCTAAAACTAAGTTTTTAGTTGACACTCATCTAAAAAACACTTCATTTTTGAAGCTATTATATGGTTCAAAATCAAAATAATCACCGTTTTTTATGACTTTTCCAATTAAAAATTTAAGTTTACGAGAAATGACTTTAGTAACCACGCCATAAGTTTTATCTGGTTTTAACTCATCTTGGAAAACATTAATTTTAACTTCATCATAATCTTGTGCTGAAGAAGTAAATTTTGCAGGAATAAAAACAGAATTTTGATGATCTTTTAATTCAACAAAACCAAATCCCTTTTGTGTGGAGTGAAAAACTCCAATATGCGAACTTAATATTTTTGGACTAAAATAAAGGCCTTTGTGATTTTTAAAAATCAAATGTGATTCTAGTAAATGTGATAAATAACTAGATAATTGGGCATTTTCGTTAAAAGTGATATTAAATTTTCTTGCAATTTCGATAAAACTTTTGGGTTGTTTTAAAAAAGCAAAGAGTTGTTCATTATTAATTTGCATTTTTGACATTCCTTATAAAATTGATTTTATAATAATCTAATAATTAAAGCAATTGTTAAAAATAGCAAGCCACATATGAACATAGCTCATTTTGTAAATTTTCTAAAGCCTCTTTCTTTGGAAACTTTAAATAAATCAAGATCACTAGAACCAACTAGTGCACCGGAAAATGAGTTTGAATGTGGCGACATTAATAATGAAAGTATCATTATACAGAGCGAAATAAGTATGATTATTCCTAACAATAATTCTTTTAACATTTTTTCCTTAATTTAAATTTTCTAAATAATTATATATAAAAATTAAGATTTTGTTTTTATTATGTAATAAGTTCTAATATTTGAATCTAGATTTTCATCTACTGGTGCAATAAAAGAGTAGTGAATATCATAAGTGGTATCATTTGGAAAATCTTCTGGTCTTTGTCCATAAATTGTTTGCTTAGGTTGTTGTGAAAGATAAATATTGAGTCCAAATAATGAAGCTCTTTCTTCAGCAGTGGCAGCTAATTGTTCAAATGTTATTGTTGGAGTTGTTTCATTAGCAGCTACAATACCATTTTTATCTTTAATCAAATCAATTTCATCTCCTGTTTCGACATTGTTATCATCTAAAGCATTAACTGTTTCAACATTATCATTGAAATAAGTCTTCTTAAAGAACTCAAAAGTGTTTGTAAATGAAGGAGTGTAATTAATGAAATCAAAATTTGCTAAATTAGGTAATTTTTCATAATCTAAATAATAACCTGATTTGATTTGATCATCCTCTGGATCTTTGTATCTTGCTTTTTCTAATGCCATTTTAAACATTTGATCTTCACTTAAATCTTCACCTTTGTAAACTGAATTGTATAAAGAATTGTAAAACTTATCAACAACATCAGAACTTATATCTTTTAGTAAAATTCAACCATCTAATAAAGTTAAATTATTTTTTGGTCTGATGATATTAATGGTTTTTCCATCTTTTAATCAATCAAAATTATCTTTGCTATAATGAGCATCTAAAGCATCTCCGTTGTAAATAAATCCAACTTCTGGTTTTTTCTCAATATCAATTAAATTTGTTGTTAAATCAAGACCTGAAGAGCTGTAATAATTAAAGCGTAAATCTGCAAAATTTTTATTAGTAATGTCTTTTATATAGCTTACAAAACCATCAATTTGTTGTTTATAATTATCTTTTGTAACTATTCCGGTGTAATTTCCTATTTTTTCTGAACCTAGTAATAAATTATCACGCATAGCTTCTGTTCATTCAAAATATTTGTAACCATATTCTCTTAGTGTTTTACCAATTTCTGCTACAGTTTGATCCAGGAATTTAATCCCTTTTTCTTGAATAAATGCTTTATTTTCTCTATATTTTTCATTTTTTAGTAACTCTGGTTTAATCTCAACTATTTCATTGTTTTTGTTTTTGTAATCACCTACTGTGTAAGCAATAACTTTATCTTGAGTATAATAAGGAACAAAAAATTCTCAAAAACGATCTGCTATTCCATCTTTATCTGAATCAATTTTATTTCCTTTTTCATCTACTAAAAATTTATCATATTCATCTATATGTGAAACAACTTCAGGACGAATTAAAGACTCAAAAGTTCTTCTTTTTCTTGCTAAAACAGCTTCTTTTTCTTTTTTTGTAAGTGAATAATAATTAGCTGGGGTTTTAAATCCTTTTTTGAGTTTTTCATTTTGTGAATTTTGAAATAGTTTAGATCAATCTATTTTTTGAATTAAATTTTTTTGGACTAAACGAGCAATTTGAAAATCAGATCCAACGCCACCTATGGTTCTTTTATCTTCAATTGCTTTTGTAAATTCTGAAACATCACCAAATTCTCTATAATCAAAATCTTTTTCAAGTTCTTCTTTTCCTGGCTCTGAGAGATAGGATTCATAATTCATAATTAAAGGTCTAAAAGGTAAATTGACTTTAAAAGCTATCATAAGTGAAGAAATAAGAAGCAAAATTAAGGAAAAAATTGTTCATTTATAACGTGATTTTAATTTAAATTTCATTTTTACCTCTTTTACTTTTGTTTAATTTATATCTAATTCAAATCACATTACCAATTACAATCATAGTCAACATAATTGCACCCAATAATAAAGCTCAAGTTTTAAATGTTCCTTGATAAAGCAAAGTACCTACAGTTTGAGCATTAGATGTAATTTTTGTAATGATAAAATCATCAAAAGATAAAAAGATAATAACAACAGAAGCTAAAATAATTGCAGGAATCATATATTTTAAATAAATTAAAAATCAGGTTTTAAATTTATTATATCCAAGATCTTGTGAAGCTTCAAAAAGAGTTTTTGAAAACTTTTCACTTCTTGGATACAAAAGCAAAATACCATATGGTAATGTCATAACAATATGTGAAACAATAGATCTTAGTAAACCTTCTTTTGTTGCTACTAAAGTACCAAATAATAAAGATAAAATAATTGCCATCGCAACTGCAGTGATAACATCTGGGTTAATTAATGGAATATTTGAAGAAATATTGACATAAGATTTTACAGTTTTATTTCTTTGTTTTCAAAGCGCAAATACAGTTATCAAAGAAATAATAATCACAATTAGTGCCGTTACTAATGCAATAATTATTGAATTTACTAATGCAGAAGCAAAATTTTTAGTTGATAAATCTCTAAAGGCTTGAAGCGAAAAACTATTTCAAGTAGTTGAAATAAATCCTTTTTTGGAAGGAGCATTAAATGAAAAAAAGGCTCCAAAAATTATCGGAATGTAAAATAAAATTAAAATTAATCAAACATAACTTTTTTTTCAAATTTCTTTTTCTTTAATATAGTCAAGGATTCTAGTCATGTTCTACTCCTTTAAATTTCATAATAGCTAATGGAACAAAATAAATTAGTCCATAAATTCCTAATAAAACTAAAATTGTAATTAAAACAAGTGAAGAAGTTTTAGCCAAATCAAATGGATTTGCTAAATTTGCACTATTGTTGATGAAATTTCCAATTAATTGATTTTGTTGGCCACTTGGTAGTAATTTATCAGAAATAACAATACTTGTTGCTGCCATCAAAAATACTAGCGCAATACCTGAAAAAATCGCTTTTAATCCATATGGTAAAGCTACTTTAATCAAAGTTTGAAATTTGTTATAACCTAAATCAGCTGAAGCTTCTAAGAGGTTTTTTGACATATCTCTAAAAACAGTGTATAAAGGAATTACCATAAAAGGAAAGTTTAAAAACACTAATCCAAGAAGCATAAATCCTTGATTGTTTAACTCTTCATCATCAAAAATCGCTACAAATAAAGCTCTTAATGAAAATACTTTTGCAATTGTAAAAATTACCAAAGGAGAAACAATTAAAGAAATTGCATAAATTTTGAAAGCTTTTGATTTATTAGTAGAAACAAAAAAAGCATAAGGAAGTGCAAAAATTAAACATATTAATGCTGTTAAAATCCCTAAATATACTGAACGTCAAATTATTAATCAAGTACTTGCTTCTCTAACTACTGAAAAGTTTGTTTTTATGCTTTGGTAATTATTTTCAAACTCAACAGGAGAAACTGATTTTATAAAGAGTAAAAGTAGTGGAATTACTATAAAAATGAAGCTAAAAATAATGTATGGTAAAGAAAGTGATAATCTTAAGTTTCAAGAAGATTTGAAGTCTAAAACAAAGTTAATTACTTTAGTTTTGAGTTTAGTTAGTAAGTGATTCATCTTCTTTTGTCATTAGATGGATTGCATCTAAATCTCATTTTAAAAACACTTCTTGACCTACATCATAATTATCATTTGTTTCTACAAAAATAATTTTTTCATTTACTTTAACATCTACAAAGTAATATGAACCTTTGTAAGAATTTTTTACTACAATTCCTTTAAAAAATCCAAAATTTAAATCAATATCAATATCTTCCGGACGAATTAAAGCATCTACAATTTGGTTTGTTTTAAATTCTGAATGAATAGTTTTAATTTCTTTATCTAGAAGCAAAACTTTATTATTTCCTAAAAATTTAGCATGAAAAAAATTAGAATCGCCAATAAAATTAGCTACTCATTTATTAACTGGATAATCATAAATGTTTTTTGCTTTATCATATTGTTCGATTTTTCCATTTCTAATAACAGCAATTCTATCTGAAAGTTCTAAAGCTTCATCTTGATCATGAGTTACAAAAACAAAAGTTAAACCAAGTTTTTGTTGAATGTCTTTTAAAAATACTTGCATTTTTTGTCTGATTTTAGCATCTAATGCAGAAAGTGGTTCGTCTAATAAAACAATTTCAGGTTCAATAACTAAAGAACGAGCAAGAGCAACTCTTTGTTTCATACCACCTGAGAGTTCAAAAATAGATTTGTTTTCGTTTCCTTTTAAACCCACTAATTCAATGATTTCTGCAATTTCTTTTTCCATTTCTTCTTTTGTAATTTTTCTTGTTAAATATTTTTTTTCAAATGCTTCAACTTTAGAACTTACAAAATTTTCTCAATATGAGTATTTAAAATCAGAATCATCTAATCAATTTTGATATTTTTTCTTTGTTTTTGCATCTACACTTGGATCTTCTATGTGTTTTTCATATTCAATTTGAATTTTATTCAATTCATTCATTTTTTGTTTAGCTTTTAAAGCTCATTGTTTTTTGTTTTCTTCTAAACGAAGCAAAGTAGCTGGTTTAATTTCTTCTTTATTAAGTGGATATCTCTTTAATTTAAGTCCAAATTTAATGTTTCCTTTAACAGATAAGTGAGGAAAAAGAGCATAATCTTGGAAAATAGTGGCAGTATCTCTTTTGTGAGGAGGAACATCTTTTATATCAACTCCATTGAACTTGATTTCACCTCTAGTTGTTCATTCAAAACCACCAATTAAACGCAAAATTGTTGTTTTTCCAGAACCAGATGGACCTAGTAAAGTTACAAATTCACCTTTTTTGATATCTAAATTAATTTGATTAAGAATTTTCTTACCATCAAATTCTTTTTCAACATCAACTAAAGAGATTAGAATCTCATCTTTTTTGAAATTAGTCATAAGTAACCTTTCAATATAATAATTTTTATAAAAAAATAAAAAATTTGTTTGTTATTTGTTATTAATTTAAAACTTCATTATATAAAGGATTGCAACCCCTTCTCTAATGAAGAGAGATGGGGAACTTATCAAATGTATTTTGAGTTACTTTAACAAGATAAAAAGCTAATTGTGAATACATTAGCTTTAAACTTTTATATAATTTTACAATATCAATTGGTAACTCTAACATTAGCATAGATAAAGTAAAATTTTAGCAAAAATAATTAAAAATAAAAATAAAAATACTATTTATTATGAATTATATAAAACTTATGTTTGAACAATTGGCTAAAAAAAATGAAATTTTAAAGTAATTTTTAAAATAAATTTGTTTTTAATTAAAAAATAGTATAATGTTAATGCTCAATTGGCGGATGTGGCGAAGTGGTTAACGCATCGGGTTGTGGCTCCGACATACGCGGGTTCAATCCCCGTCATCTGCCCCATTTTTTTAAGTTAAAATCTTTATTTAAAAAAGTAGCAACTAAAAAAGATTTTAAAAAAAGAATATTGTTTTACCAATATTCTTTTTTTATTTCAAATTTTCATTGTTAATTTGTTGAAAACTAACTAAATTTGTTTTTAAATGAAGCTTTTTCAACATTATTATCATAGTTATTTTACAAATTAATAAAAAAGAATATAATTTAAAAATATATTTCGAACACATAAAAGCAAGCAAGGAGAAAAATGTCAAAAATTTCAAAAATCAAGGCTAGAGAAGTTCTAGACTCAAGAGGAAATCCAACAATTCAAGTAGAAGTTTGAACAGAAGCAGGAGGACATGGCTCAGCTATTGTTCCTTCAGGTGCTTCTACAGGAACTAGAGAAGCTTTAGAATTAAGAGATGGTGGAACAGTTTATGAATCTAATTGATTTGGTGGAAAAGGTGTTCAAACCGCTGTTGATAACGTTAACAATAAAATTGCAGTATTACTAAAAGGTCACTGTGTACTAAACCAAAGAAAATTAGACAATATGATGCTTCAATTAGATAAAACAGAAAACAAATCTGCTTTAGGTGCTAATGCAATTTTAGGAGTTTCTTTAGCAATTGCAAAAGCTGCAGCTGATGAACTTAAAATTCCTTTATATCGTTATTTAGGAGGAACAAATGCTCATCAATTACCAGTTCCAATGTTAAATGTAATTAATGGTGGAGAACATGCGTCTAACACATTAGATTTTCAAGAATTTATGATTATGCCTTTAGGTGCTAAAACTTTTAAACAAGCATTACAAGTAGCAAACAAAATTTTCCATACATTAGCAAAATTACTTAAAAAAGCAGGTCATGGAACACAAGTAGGTGATGAAGGTGGGTTTGCACCTAATTTAAAATCACATGAAGAAGCTTTAGATTTTTTAGTTAAAGCTATTGAAGAAGCAGGATTTAGACCAGCTACTGAAGGTGAAAATGCAGTTGCTATCGCTATTGATGCTGCAGCTTCTGAACTTTATCACGATGGAATTTATACATTTAAAAAACTTAAAAAAGCAATTGAAGAAAAAAGACAAGGATTTGAACCTACAAGAGTTCAATTTACAACAGAAGAAATGATCCAATACTTTGGACACTTATTTCATACATATCCAATAATTTCAGTTGAAGATGGTCTGGCAGAAAGTGATTGAAAAGGTTTTGTTAGATTTACTCAAAAATTTGGTAAAACACACCAAATCGTTGGTGATGATTTAACTGTTACAAATGCTAAAATCTTAGCTGAAGCAATTGAGAAAAAAGCAATTAATTCAATTTTAATTAAATTAAATCAAATCGGAACTGTTTCAGAAACATTGGATACTATTGAACTAGCTCATAAAGCTGGTTATACAACTGTTATTTCCCATCGTTCAGGTGAATCTGAAGATACTACAATAGCTGATTTAGCTGTTGCTGTAAATGCTGGACAAATTAAAACTGGTTCATTATCTAGAACAGATAGAATTGCAAAATATAATAGATTATTAGCAATTGAAGAAGCAATTCAATCAACTGCTCAATACAAAGGTGAAAAAGTTTTCTTTAATATCAAAAAATAATCTTTAGTAATTATTTAATAAAAAAACACTTGAATTGAGCAGATCCCCTTTTCCTAGAAAAATAGAAAAGGGGATTTTTTATGAAATATTCATTAGAATTCAAATTAGAATGTGTAAAAAAATACAAAAAAGGAATTGAAATTAAAAAGCCTGATTTTGCTAATACAAGTCAGAAAAATTTTTTAAATCCAGTAAATTTTTGAGAAAAAATTTATAACAAATTAGGAGTTGAAGGTCTTAAGAAAAAACCACGAAATAAAAAGTGAACTATAGATCAAAGATTAAACATAGTTAAAAGATTTTAGCTGGTGAAACAATGATTAAAATTTCACTTGAAAATAATCTTAATCCAAGTCAAATATCTTTTTGAGCGAAAAAATATTTAGAATCGGGAATTAGTGGTTTAGAATTAAACAAAGGAAGACCAATAATGAAATCTAAGATTAATAATA
>NZ_KB911497.1 GCF_000383515.1 Mesomycoplasma hyorhinis ATCC 17981 | reverse complement strand
TTAGCAAAATCAGGCTTTTTAATTTCAATTCCTTTTTTGTATTTTTTTACACATTCTAATTTAAATTCTAATGAATATTTCATAAAAAATCCCCTTTTCTACTTTTCTAGGAAAAGGGGATCTGCTCATTTAGAAGCTGATTTTTTAATCATTAATCTCTTGGAATTCTTGAAAAATTAAAAGAATTTATATCAAAGTATGATTATAGTATTATTCATTTAGTTCATTATGTTGATTATCTTGATAAAAAATAAGAATTAATTTTGTAGAATTTGAAAGTTTTATAAGCGCAATTATTACGAATATAAATCCAACAAATGTTCAAATAAAAATAATCCCTCAAATTAAACTATAATAAGAAAATGTACATCTTTTTGTATGTTATAAAGTATTAAAGTTTGTTCATCATTATTTCTCGAAGCAATATACATTTCAAGCAAGTTAAGTATTTTTTATCATTATATTATTAATATCTACTGTTTCTCTTTCTAGAATTTTTTCTATTAGCAAGTACTCTGTTATTTTGTGGATATCCATTGTTTTGTTGGTAACCATTATTTTGAGAGTAGTTATTGTTTTGGTAATAATCATAAGAATCATCGTCATATTGAAAGTCATAGTAATCTTGTTGATAATTGTTCATTGTTGCTGTTTGCTGAGGTGAAAATTGTATCATTGACAAAGTTTTTGCAGCAGAAGAAGCTTTAAATAAAGAGACTAAAACCAAAATACCAAAAAGTGTCAAAAAAGCTCCAAAGAAAGGGATTCACATAAATATAAACATTTTTGAAACAAAATTTATTTTTCTATATGCATCATACAACATAAAAGATGAACTAGAATTTTGTGAATTCATAACTAATGGGTATATGAGATTTTTTAAAGAAATTGTTCTAACTGTGAGTACAATAGCAGTAATTAATCCTACAAAACCGATAGCCAAGGCAAATACAAAAACGCTTGTAAATTTAGCTTCAAATAGAGAACTAGAATTATATGACATCGAGTCATCAGTTACTAATGAATATCTATCTCTTCTACTTAAACTACTAATATATTCTTTTACAACAGGTAATGAAAGTGTAACAAATAAAACACTAACGATTATAGATAAAAATCACAAGATTCAAATAAATCTAATAGTATTTCTAAGTGCTTTAGCTTTTAAAAAATAAGTGATTGAAGATTCATAATATTCATATTATATATAAATTGCAAAATTTTTAGCACTTTTTGTACAAAAAGTACATTTTGTCTTGAAAAGCTCTTTAATAATAACAATATTTATTAAAAGCTAAGTAATATAAACACATATTCATTTGTGTCTTATTATTTTAATGTATATAAGTTATGCATTATAAACTGCTTCTTAAAAAGTAATAAAAAATCCTTCAAAAATAAAGGATTTTTATAATTTTTTTAGTAAATTCTTACCAAAAAAAAGAATATTGATATAAAATTTTTTGCTTGTATAGATTCAACTATACATTTTTATATTTTAAAAAAGGAAAAATATGTTAAAAAATAAAACAATATTTAAGCAATTATTCATTAGTACTATTGCGTTTGTTCCTCTAGTAGCTTTAGTTTCTTGTGGAGAAACAAAAAGTAAAAGTGGCTCTGATCAACAACCAAATGTTCAAGTTAATCATTTAACAAAAGAAGAAGCGCAAAATAAATATAATGAAATAAATAGTGAATTTGAAACTATTAAAAATAAGCAATTAAAAGACAATACTGATCCGCAAATTAAAAGTTCTTTAGACTATTTATTACCTAGAATTAAAGAAATTTTAGAAAAAGATAAATTTGATTTTGTAAAAGCACAAACATTTTTAGATGTTGTAAAAGATAGACTTGCTAAATTCAAAGCTGCTATTAAAGAATAAATAAAATAAAAAAAGAGCAAAAATGCTCTTTTTTTAATAACTTGAATTATTGGTAATTTTAAATTATATGGCGCGCCTGGAAGGACTCGAACCCTCAACCTCTTGGGCCGTAACCAAACACTCTGTCCAATTGAGCTACAAGCGCATGGAGGCACCAACCGGACTCGAACCGGTAATCAAGGTGTTGCAGACCTATGCCTTACCATTTGGCTATGGTGCCATTAAAGTAATAAAATTTTACTATAATTTTCATTTTGTTATAGCAAATTTTACTACTTTTAAATATTTATTTTAGATTCGAATTCTTAATTTATTAATTTTGTATAAATTAACTTCTGCTTTATTTTGAAAATAATCATAACAATTATCTAAACTTGAGATTAATTTAGCTTTTTTGTCTAAAATAATTTTTTGGTAAACATTTTCTTTGTAATACTTTAGAATTTGTAAATATTTATCCAGATTTACTAAATCAAATTCTAGAGTATAAACTTTTTCTTGTTTTAAACTACAGATATTTTTATTTGTACTTACTAAACTAGCTGCATTGTAATATGAACGAGTTAGTAAACTTAAACCAAGTTGTGCATTACTTTTATATCTTGCAATAATAATTAAAATATTATAAAGATTGTGAGTAAAAATCACATCTTGAATTTTTTTACCAGAACTTGATTTTGGTTCAGTAGATTCATAAAATTTACTTTGATTATTTTCTAATCTATAAGCATAAACTATGTGTTTGGCTTTTGATTCTTTTTGTTTTATTTGTGCTAAAAAACTACCGATTTGTTGTTGAGTTTCTACATAAAAAACATAGACAAAAAATTTAGAATCTTTTACTTCTAACAAGTAATTGTCTTGATCTAAACAACAGCTTTTATACATTTTTTCCTTTAAAAAATGAAGAAAAATTAGTTATTTTATCAATCTCAAGTAGATGATACATAATTACAATTTATAACCACAAAAGCAAAAGAGTTTTTTAGATATTGATTTTAATTTCTACACATACTTAGTTGGTAAAAATATTGTTTTATTTAAACACAAATGCTTAAAGCAACTGAATTAGAAGCAAAACTTTTTATTTTAATTAAATTTAAAATTTTTAAAGAAATATTATTTTAATTTTAGATTTTAGCAAACATAAAATTTAAAGTATCTTTTAAAATACAAATAGCAAAAACTGTGAAAAAAGAAATGTTTTTATTTTTGTGGTAATGTTTTTTCAGGTTCAACAAATCTAACTTTGAAGATTGAAACATATTTTGGTTGATATTCTTTTTTAAAGGTAATTTCTATCTTGCTTACTTTTGTTAATTTATCCAAAACAAATGTTCATTTGTGATAGGTTTCAGTTGTGGTTGTAAACTCTTTGTTAGATTGAGTTTGATGTTGTTGAGTTGTTTTTGGTGTTTTTGTAGTTGCAGTAAATTCTGTTGGATTATTAACAGTTAAATCTTTTGTTCAATCTTGACCACGTTCATCTTTATAAGTAATTTTAACAGTAAAGTAAGAAGTAAGATGTTGTTCGGCACTATATTCATTGTGTTTTCTAGCGAAAATTCAAAATTCTTTCATTAACCTACTATCAAGATTTTGTGGATTTATGGTAAAAACAATATCTTTACCTTCGGTTTTATTAGCATATCAATAAGAAAAATAACTATTATCATCAGTTAATGCAAAACGAGGTTCAAAAAAGGAATCAGCTGATGTTGCAGTTGCATTATATTTGTCTTTTGTATCCTTAATTTCGACCAATTTATTAAGATTTTTTATTGTATATGATTGTTGAGTTGTAGAACCAAAGTAAGTTAATGAATAAGTAACAGGTAATTCACCTTGCTTATCATCCACAGTACCAGAAGTAACTTGTAAAGAAGAATTTATAAGTGGTTTTTGCTCATCTTTTATAGTTGCATTTAATAATTCTTTTGTAATCATAGAAGGTAGATAATTTTTGTTTATTGTGTCTATACTATTATCTACTAATTGAACAAAATCAGCTTTAGATTTAACATCTAACGTTTGTAAATTAGTTGCTAAAATGCTTGTTTTTTCTTTGTCTTTGTTTGTCTTTGCAAAAATATTAAGTGATTTAAGTGTGTATTTTCCACTTTCATTTGCAAAACTTGGAACTTGAACATTAAAACTCGAAGTACTATCATCATAAACAACATTATCACCTTGACCTGTTTCATGATGAGTAATTATTTTTTCAGTTGCAGTGGATTGATTTTGCTTTGTAAATGAATAAGTTAAACTTACATCATAATTATTAAAATTATCTAAATTATTTTCTACTTTAAGATTGAATTTACCAGTTTTTATATCTAAAGGTGTTGCTGATAATAATTTAAAACTGATTATAAAATCTAATGGTTTATCTGTGGCTTTTGATTTTGCTATATCAAAATAAACTAAATTATTTAAAGTTTTTGAATTTGTTGCAAAATCAGGAATATTTCTTTGAATTTTAACAATTTCATATTTTGTATTAATATCTAAATTATTAAGTGTTGTTTCAACAAATCTTCCTTCATTTTCATCACTTGAATATTTTGCTGATACTGTTTTTACTAAATCATTTGGATCATTAACTTTTTTATACGAAATAGTAAGCGGAGATTTTGTTTCTTCAGTTTTGTAATCATCATCAAAATTAAATCTAATTTTTACAGAATTTAGATTTGTTTGTACAACTCTAAAGTTAGAAATTTCTTGTGTGTATATAAAGGAATCAGTAATGTTATTTTTAACGAAATCTATATCTTTGAAAACATCTGATTCTGATTTATCAAAAACAAAAATTTTAGATAATTTATAATTAGTATTTTTACTTAAATTAGTAAAGTTAAACTCATATCTTGAAGTATCTTCTAAGATTTTTTGTGGTTGTGATTTAACAACTTTGCCTTGATCATCTGTATATTCAACTTGAAGGTTTCTGTTGTAAAAATTGCTAGGTAATGAAGTAAAAGTAATATCTAATTTGTATTTTAACTTATCATTTTCAAGTTCTTTTTGACCAAGAAGTTCAAGATTAATATCTTTAGTTGCTGTTGTAAAATTAAAATCTGAATCAGCAGGTGCAGTTCAAAAGGGAACATTAGCTAAAAGATCAAAGTTTTTATAAGGATTTTCTACAAAAGCAAGACTAACTAATTCGTATTTTGTATCCTCTTTTAAATTATTAACTCTAAAATTAAGTCCATAAGTTTCATCATCTTTATTTTCAGCTACTGAATAAACACTGAAGATTTTTGCATTATCTGAATTAAAATTACTTTCTTTAAATTTAGCTTCAATTTGTTGGCTAGGATCTAAACTTAGAGCTTTAGATACAAAATCAACATTGATAGTTGCTGAAGAAATTGTTAAATCTGTAGCAAAATCCACAGGTTTTTGAACTTCGATTCCATCTACATTTGAAATCACAAGCTTGACTTTTTCTGTTTTACTTTGATTGTCAGTAATTATTTTGTTGAGTTTGAGATTCAACATACTAAAAAGTTCGTTATCACTTAACAAAACTTTTGCGTTTGCATCTGCATGCTTGCTAATTTTTACTTCTTGTCCTTCTGAATTTTGTAAAAAAATATTAATTGTTGCATTTTTAGAAATGTCTTTATTTAGCAAAATGCTCTTGTTTTTAATATCAAGTTTACCTACACTTAAGTCAATTCCGTTGCTATTATCAGCTTTTCAAATGCTGTTTTGGTTCATATCTAAAACTTCAACTAGTCTTTCATTTCCAGTTTTGTCTTGAATTAGCAAAACACCATTGTGAGCTCCTAAAATTTTTCTATTCAAGTTATTTGATTCATCTTTAAAAACAGCTACATAGCTTACATCTAAATTATTTTTTTCTAATTTAAGTCTTGCTTGAGGAATTCCATCATTATCATAATTTAATTTCATAGATGGACTAGAGATAGCATTATTTTCTTTGATAACAAAATATGTTCCAACTGAAACAGAAGAAACAGTAAGAGTTGATACTAAAGATAGTGCAATTACGATTGGTTTTTTCATTTTTTAATACTTAAATCCTTTATTTTTGAAGAAAAAATTAATAAATTATGTTTTGTAAAAAATACAAATATAAAAAAATTTTTTCTTTATCTTTATGTGTTTTTAAGTTTAATTTTTTGAATTATAAAAAAATTTGATTTGCTTAAGCGAACTTATATTCAAATAAGTGTGTCTAATATATCTAATTTATTATACTAAAATAAAAATATATTCAAAGACTTTTTTAGAAAACAAGTCTTTGAATATATTGATTTTTTTAAGATTTTATAGCTGATTTTAAATCAGAATAACGAAATTCTGAAGTAACTTCTTCAATTTTATCAGTGAAAATAGTGGTATATTCTTCTTCGACATAAACAAGTCCATTATATATATCATAAACTTTTTGAGTATTAGATTTATCAGATCCGATAAATAATTTATCAGCAACTAATGAAGCAACAAAAGGATTTTGACCATATTGGCAACCTTTGTAACCTTCTGTTGTTCTAAGAGTTACTAAATCAGTATCTGTTTCTAAGAAAATTCCCGAAGGAGTAATAATTTTTAAATGAGTAAGCTTCATTTTTATAGTTTTTTAGCTTTTTCAAGTGCTTCTTCAATTGTTCCGATATATAAAAATGCTTCTTCTGGAATGTCATCATATTTACCTGATAATAATTCAGCAAAACTTCTAATAGTTTCCTCTAATTTTAAAAATTTACCTTTAATTCCTGAAAATTTTTCAGCAACAAAAAATGGTTGTGATAAAAAGTTTCTAATTCTTCTTGCTCGAGCAACAACTTTTTTATCTTCTTCTGATAATTCATCAACCCCTAAAATTGCAATAATGTCTTGTAATTCTTTAAATCTTTGTAATGTTTGAATAACTTGACGAGCTACATTATAATGCTCTTGTCCAACAATTAAAGGGTCCAAAATTCTTGAACCCGAAGCTAGTGGATCAACAGCTGGATAAATTCCTAATGAAGCAATATTTCTATCTAAAACTGTTTTAGCATCTAAATGTGAAAAAGTTGTAGCAGGAGCTGGGTCAGTTAAGTCATCAGCTGGAACATAAACAGCTTGTACAGAAGTAATGGAACCGTGTTTTGTTGAAGTAATTCTTTCTTGTAATTGTCCCATTTCTGTAGCTAATGTAGGTTGATAACCAACAGTTGAAGGAATTCTTCCTAATAAAGTCGAAACCTCTGATCCTGCTTGTGTGAATCTAAAAATGTTATCAATGAATAATAAAACATCTTGATTTTCTTGATCTCTAAAGTATTCAGCCATAGTTAGAGCAGAAAGTGCAACTCTCATACGAGCTCCAGGAGGTTCATTCATTTGTCCAAAAACTAGTGCTGTTTTATCTAAAACACCAGCTGCTTCCATTTCAAAATAAAGATCATTTCCTTCACGAGATCTTTCCCCTACTCCGGCAAAAACAGATAATCCACCATGTTGTGTTGCAACGTTGTTAATTAATTCTTGTACTAAAACTGTTTTTCCAACTCCGGCTCCACCGAAAAGACCAATTTTTCCTCCTTTAACAAAAGGAATTAGTAAATCAATAACTTTAATTCCAGTTACTAAAATTTCAGATGAAGCTTTTTGATCAACATAACTAGGAGCTGGCGAGTGAATTTCTTTTAATTGTTCAAAAACAGGGGCTGGTTTTTCATCAATTACCTTACCTAAAACATTAAACATTCTAGATAAAACTTGACGTCCAACAGGTACTTGAATTTGTTTTCCTGTATCGATTACATCAAGACCTTTGTAGAGATTATAAGTCATATCCATTGCTATGGTTCTTACTGTATCATCTCCGATATGTTGTTCGACTTCAAGGGTTATTTGCTTGATTTTTCCATCTTTATCTGCTGGTAAGTTAACAACTAAAGCATTTAAAATTGCAGGCAGATTCGAAGAAGGAAAACGCACGTCAATAACTGGACCAAGAATTTGTATTATTTTTCCGATATTTTCTTTTTGCATAATTTTCCTTATTTTAGTATTGAACCAACAATCTCTGTAATTTCTTGAGTTATTGAAGCTTGTCTTGTTCTGTTTAATTCAATTGATAATTTGTCAATGATTTCATTTGCATTATCTGAAGCATTTTCCATTGCAATTCTTCTTGAAGCTATTTCTGATATTTTAGATTCAAATAAAAAGTTATTCAAAGCAGCTCCAAAATAAATAGGAATTAAATTTTTTAAAACACTTTCTGGACTAGGTTCAAATTCAATTTCTAATTTTGAATTTTGTTTAAATTCAAGCTTTTGTTGTTCAATATTTTTATCAATTGGAAGTAAAGTGAAGTTAATTGCATTAAAAGTTAAAGTATTAATAAATTGAGTATAAATAATTTCAATTCCTGAAATTTGTTTATTTTCTAAGTATTTTTCAATTTGTTCTTTGACTTTGAAAATAATTTCTAAACGATCTGCACGATCAACTGCATCAAATTCAAGATCAATTTGATTTTTGAATTTACTAAGATAACTAATTCCTTTTTTTCCAATAACAATAATGCGATCTTCTTCTTTTATTAAAGATTTTAACTTCTTAACTACATTGACATTATAAGCTCCACAAAGCCCAAGATCTGAAGTAATTACTATAAAAACTCTTGGTTTTGCAGTATCTAGGTCAAAAACATTAATTGAAGTAGTTTTTTTAATAATCGATAAAAAGATTTCGTTTAGATTTGTGAA
Organism: Mesomycoplasma hyorhinis ATCC 17981; assembly: GCF_000383515.1. Lineage (GTDB taxonomy): Bacteria > Bacillota_I > Bacilli_A > Mycoplasmatales > Metamycoplasmataceae > Mesomycoplasma > Mesomycoplasma hyorhinis. The sequence goes on along the minus strand of NZ_KB911497.1, from coordinate 21,107 downwards.
ATATTGTGAAACTTGAACAAATTCTCTTCGTAGTTTAGGAATTTTAGCATTTGAAATCAGTTCCATTGCTTTGGTAATTTTTTCAGTATTTTTTATTTGTAAAAAGCGGGATTTTAACTTACTTAAAGCAACCATTTTACTGAGCTGATTTTGCTGTAAATCTTTCTATAAAACTTTGAAATACTTGAATTAGTGCATCATAGTTTTTATTATCAAGTGCTTTATGATCTAAAAAATACTGTTTTTGTTTTAATATGAATTCATTTTTGTTTAAAAATTCAAAAAATTCAGTTCTAAATTGATTTGTTTCATCCGGTTTAATAGAGTCTAACAATTTTTCTTTAATAACAAGTAAAATCATAACTTGATCAAACTGAGTTAGATGTTCATATTGGTTTTGTTTTAAAAGTTCGTAAATTTTGGTTCCACGATCTAAAAGTCGTTGTGAAGATTCACCAAGATCTGATCCAAATTGCGCAAATGCTTTAATTTCATTGTACTGTGCAAGTTGTAATTTTAATGAACTTGAAGCTTGTTTCATTGCTTTTGTTTGTGCTGATGAACCAACACGACTAACTGAAAAACCAACATCAATAGCAGGTTTTTGTCCTGAATTAAATAGTGAATCACGCATAAAAATTTGCCCATCAGTAATTGAAATCACATTTGTTGGAATATAAGCAGAAATATCTCCTGCTTGAGTTTCAACAATAGGTAGTGCTGTAATTGAACCACCACCTCTTTCTTCGCTAAGTTGAGAAGCTCTTTCTAACAAATATGAATGTTGGTAGAAAATATCTCCAGGGAAAGCTTCACGACCAGGTGGACGACGAAGAAGAAGTGAAAGTGTTCTATAAGCAATAGCGTGCTTTGTCAAATCATCATAAATAATTAAAACATCGTTTCCGTTATACATTCACTCTTCTGCAATAGAAACACCCACATATGGTGCTATGTATTGAAGTGGAGCTAGTTCTGAAGCTGAAGCAACAACAACTGTGGTGTACTCCATTGCTCCTTCTTTTTTGAGTTTGCTTACAATTTGAGCAATAGTTGAGTTTTTTTGTCCAATCGCTACATAAACACAACGAATATTTTTGTATTTCTGATTTAGGATTGTATCAATTGCAATTGCAGTTTTTCCAGTTTGACGATCCCCGATAATTAACTCTCTTTGTCCAAGACCAATAGGAACTAAAGAGTCAATAGCTAAAATACCAGTATTAAGTGGTCTATCAATAGCTTTACGAGACATAATTGAAGGTGCTTCGGAGAACACTTCTCTTCTTTTTGTGAAGGAAATATCACCATTTCCATCGATTGGTTCACCTAAAGCATTTACTACTCTTGATAACATTCCATCACCTACTGGAGTAGAAATTGTTAGGTTTGTTCTTCTTACCTCATCACCTTCAACAACAGCATTTTCATTACCCATAATAACTACACCAACGTAGTCTTTTTCTAGATTAAGTGCTATTCCGTAAGTGTTGTTTTTAAATGCAACTAATTCACCTAATTTTACTTTGTCAATTCCATAAACTATTGCAACACCATCACCTACTGTAATTACTTTTCCTGTTTCTGCAATTACATTTTTTTTGTTATAAGTTTCAATTTGGTGTTTGATTATAGCAGAAATATCACTTGCTTTTAATGGCATAAAAATCCTTTATTATTTTAATATATCACTTGTCATTTGACTCAAAAGTGAAGCTACACTGTTTTCAAAAACATAATTGTCTACAACTATTTTAATTCCTGCTAATAAATTTTTATCTATACGATGTTCTAAAATAATTTGTTTATTGAGTTTTTGAGTTAGTAAATTAACAATTTTGTGTATTTGATTAGTGTGCATTGGAAAACTTGAATAAATAATTCCACGAGCTATTTGAGAAAGTTTATCTGCACCTTTTGTAAATCTTTTAAAAATCTTTTCTCAATAAAAAATTAAGTTTTTGTCAATGAGAATTTTTAAAAAATTTAAAACAGGTTCTGAAAGTCTTTTAGCAAAAACAGCATCAAGTATTTCATGTCTTTGTGCTTTAGAATTAAAATGAGATTTTAAAAAAATTAACAATGATTGATTATGAAGCAAAACATTTTGAACGTGAAAAAATTCTTCTTGAAATTCTTTAACTTTTTTTATATCCTGAGCATACTCAAGCATAGAATCAGCGTAGGCTAAAGCGTTTGTATTATTTTCCATATTTAAATTTATTTATTAAAATTTTCTAGTTCAATTTCTTTGAATAAATCATCAATTAATCGTTGTTCATCTTGATAAGTGATGTTTTTTTCTAAAATTTTTGAAGCTAACACTGTAGCGGTAGAAATTATTTCTTTTTTTGTTTCTTGTTCTGCTTTTTGTTTTAGTTGAAGAATATAGAATTTTCCTTCTTCAACTATTCTTTTTGATTCAGCTTTTGCATTGTTTGTATAGGTAGTTGCTATGTTAGCAGCTTGTGTTTTTGCTTTTGCAATAATTTCTTGTCTTGTTAATTTTGCTTCTAAAAGTTCTTTATTTTTTTCTTCTACAAGTTGTACTGATTTTTCTTTATTTTCTATAGTAGTGTCAATATTTTCTTGTAAGAATTTTCTTCTTTTTTCAATACTTTTTTTCAAAGGATTGTATAAAAATTTTGAAAGGATAATAAACAATATAGCAAAGGACAAGACAGTTGCTAACATAATATATGGATTTGGAAATAATCCTTTAAATAGATTCTCAACCTCTTTACCTAATTCACTTTGTGATGCAAAATTTGTAGCGTTTTGTAAAATCATAATTTAATAAAGTCTTTGTATTTGTTCAAAATTAAGCAAAAACGAATTGTAATAAAATAGAAATAACTAGTGAATAAATAGCAGAAGTTTCTGAAATAGCTGCACCTATAATCATAAATTTGAAAACTGTTTTTTCAGATTCTGGATTTCTACCAACGGATTCGATAGCTTTTGATGCAGAAAATCCTTGACCAACTCCAGCACCAATTCCACCTATCATAGCTAACCCTGCTCCAACACCAACTAATCCTCTACCAATTGATTCTGTTAAAGCTGGTTGAGCTTGTGTAACTGTTTTTGCAGTTTCTTCAGCAAATGTACTAATTTTTTGTAATAAAGTTACAATGTGATCTGTATTCATTATATTAATTGTCCTTACATATTAGATTTAAGTTTTTCTTGATAAAACTTAGAAAAATTTTATTACTTACTCTTTAAAATGTGAATAAAAAATTTCCCTTTTATGCATTTGCTTTTTTAAAAGGGAGTCTTCAACTTTTTCTTTTTTTTAGGTTTTACTTCTTCTTCTATTTCTGCAGATCAATAACTTATTGTTAAAACAGTAAAAATAAATGATTGAACTAATGAACCAAAAATGTCAAAATAGAAAATAAATGGTGGATAAATAATAATTGCTGGTACGTTTAAAACTCCAATTGCATTGGAAGGAATTAAGTGTCAAACATAAGATAGTCCATGATACATCACTAACAAAATAGCTGAACCACCTATAATGTTCCCAAACAACCTAAAAGATAAAGAAATCAAAGGAGCAGGCGCTGATAGTGCGTTTAATGGATTAACAATATATTTTTTAATATAAGCTAATTTATTAAAAATAAACCCAACAACAAAAATACCTGTTCATGAAATTATACCAAGTGTTAATGTAACTGATAAACTAGAAGCAATTGTTTCAAAACCAAAGACTGAAAGTAGATTACCAAATGCTAAAAAAGTGAATAGAGTAAAAAAATATCTTTTCATCACATTTAGTTTTCCTTCTGAAATATCTTCTACTAAATTGTCTATAAAAAGAAAGTAATCTTCTGCAAGTAACACAATTGTAGGAGGTACTTTATCAACTTTCACTTTTTTAATTTGAAAATAAATTACCAAAGAAAGTACTAAAACTAAAAAAATTAAAATACACATTGTAAAAAGCTGTGGTTGATTTCAATTTAATAAAAATTTACTAGTGTCTAACATTTTCTCTCCTTTCTTTTTTTAATTTTTTTCACTCACTTACAATAATCGAAATTGGAAAAAGAGTAATTCCTACTAAAAATGTAAACAAATTAATTGGTCTTGATATTTTTTGTAGTGGTGTTTTTATCACATTAGCTGGAAAATGAACGTTAATCACTATTAAAATTACTATAAAAACAATATGAACTAATATCAATATGTAAAATAAACTAATAGCAACTGCAACTTTCTTATATTTTTTTTGCGTTTTTTTTACTTTAATTAATATTTTATATTCAAAAATTCAAGTTAAAAAGATTGAAGATAAAACACTAATTAAAGAAAAAAATCAACCAACAATTAAATGATAAGATCAAAAAACACAAATAGCAAATACAAATACACCAATTAAAAAAAACATTAAATATGTTTTGGTTACACTTTTGTAAAACTCATATTTTTTCATCTTGAAGCTCAATGAGCAATAATATTTTATTCCTTTTGCAAAAATTAGAAAATTTTTTTATTAAAGTCATTGATTTTTTGGCCAATTTCAAAATCAGCAAGCGATCTAACTTGCACGTCTTGAAATTGTTGATTCACTTTATTTATTATCTTTTTAACTTTATTATTTGTTTGTGATTTACTAATTTTTGCTTCATTTTGTTGTATGTTTAAAAAAGTAATTCCCATTATTCAAATATCTTCAAAATTATTTATTTTGTCTAAAAAAGGAATAATTTGTTGATAAATAAAATTTGCATCATCGCTAAAATGTTCTAATTTATGATTAATTTTAATGTTTTGAGAATTTCTTGTTTTATAAAAAAGTTGAATTTTATTTGTGTGTAAATATTTTTTCTTTAGTTTTTCACATAGATCAAAAATAAATTGTTTTATTAAGCTGTAAAGTGTTTTAAAGTTCAAAATTTCTTCTTTTTTAAAGGTTTTTGTATGAGAAAGTGATTTGATTTGGTGACTTAATTCAATTTCATCATCACCTTTTTTTAGTAAATTATCAAAAAAATAAAATCTTCTTGTACCTAAGATTTTAATTAGTCTTTCATCTTCAATATTAGTTTTTAAAAAATCTGAAATTGTGTTGATATTTTCTTTTTTTAGTTGGTAGGATAAAGATTTTCCAATACCAAACATATTAGCAATATCTAAATCAAAAAGTGCTTCTTTTTTGTTCTTCTTGTTGATTAATTTAAAAGAAACTCCTTCTTTTTTAGCTAAATTTGTTGCCATTTTTGCTAAAAATTTATTATAAGAAATACCAATTGTAATTGGCAATTTTAAATGTTTTCAAATCTGGTTTTTTATATCATTTAGCATAGTTTCTAAACTATGAAAATAACGATAATAATCACTTAGATCCACAAAGCACTCATCAATTGAAAAAACTTCTAATTTTCTTGAAATATTTTGCCTAATAAAAGCAAAAAATTCTTTGGATAAAAAAGAATAATAAATATGATCTGGTTCAATTGTAATTAAATTAGGAATCTTTTTTTGAATATTAAAAAGTTTATCTGGTGTTTTTGCTCCTAGTTTTTTTGCTGTTTTAGATAACGAAACAGCAATAGAATTTGCTTCTTTTCTTGCTATTGCTATTGGTTTGTTTTTTAAACTAGGAACTAGTTTTTCTTCTGCTGAAGCGAAAAAATTATTAATATCTATGTGTGCGATGATTTTCATTTTTGTTCTTTTATTATATCTTTTCAAAAAGAAAAAATAGACAATTTGGTTGTCTATTTTTTAACTTTAGATTCAACTAAGTCGATTACATCTTTTACAGTTTTTGCTTTTAATAGCTCTTCATCGGTTATTTCAATATTATATTTTTCTTCTAATTCAGTTATTAATTCTACAAAATCCAAAGAATCTAAACCAATTGAATAGATATCAGAATCATCATGTATGCTTTTATTAGAATAACTTTTTAATTTATCATAAATTAGTTTTTTCATATGTTAATTATATATTATCTTTTTTTAATTTAAAATGATAATTTTGTGAAACAGTTTCATCTTCGTGATATCAAATAAATTCAATAAAAATTTCTTTATCAGCTTTGATTTTGTAATTGAATTTTATATCTCCGTAATTTACTAACAGTTTTGTTATTATGTCTCTTACAAATGTTGTAATGAGTTTTTCACCAATTTTAGCGTGCCCATTTTCGATTTCAATTAAATCGTAATAATCGCTAGCATAAACGGTAGGAAAAATATCTTTAGCTTCTAATTTAGAATTAACAAATAAATTATCATCATCTAGAGAATTTTGAGTATTTTGTTTATTTTTGAGGACAAAAAATGTTGTTAATGAGGAAATTATTGCAAGCGAAGTAAATACACATAAAGTGATGATTATTGCTTTTTTATTTAGTCTGAACTTCATCTTCATTTTCAGAAAGTTCTTCTTTTTCTTCTTTAAAATAAAGACTTTTTAGAATTTCTAAGCTTATTTCATTTGAAGAAATATACTTAAAATTTTTATTCTCTAAAATGATAAATTGATCCGGATCTAAAAAAGAATCTTTGTATGTTGAAATTTCTAATTTTAAAAGTCCTTCTGTTTTATCTAGTAATTTTTGTTTAATTTCTTGTCTATGAGCTAAGGAAATATCAGGATAATCTGCATTTAAAAATAAAGTTGAAATGGGATTTAAGTAACCACTAAAATTGTATGGAATTAAAAAACCTTGCTTCGATTCGTTTTGAATACCTTTTACAACTATTTTTTTCTCAGAATCATAATATGTATTATTTGCAATTACAATATCTCCAATGATTTTCTTACCTAAAACATATTCTATATTGTTCTTCTCACGAAGTACAAAATTAAGATCTAAACTTTCATTTTTATCTATTGGTAAATTAGTTAGTTTTTTAGGTAAAATTGATAAATCACGATCTAATGTATTTTCATCATAAATATCATTTTCAACTGCTACTTTGTATACAATTTTATTATGTTGTCCTACTTCTCATTTGACTGGAAAAAAATAAATATTGTTATAAAATTGTTTTTCATACTGAGAATCAAATATTGAGCTATTTTTAGTTGCAAAAGATGCAAAATTTAATGTTTTAATTGATTTAAATACAATTCCTTGCGAATTGATAAAAAAGTCTTTTTTAAAAACTGGATTTTTAGAGAATTTGATTTGACTTAAAATGGCTAAATTTTCCTTGTTATTTCTATTTATATTTGAAACAATTGACATTGAATTTAATTTTGAAAAATTAAATTTATCAAGTGCAACAAAAGGAAAAATACTTTCAGCAAAATTTTCTCCAAAAATCTTTAAATTATTGACAATTTCAGTATCTTTATTGTTAATTTGCAATCTCGAAATCAAATCTATATTATTTCTTGAAAAATAAGTAACTTTAACAGAAAATGTATCAGATTTGATATTACGATTTATTTCAATATATTGTCTATCATCTGCACCAGCAAAATATGTAAATCTTGTTATGTTTTCGAGTTTAGAATATATATTTACAGATTGAATTTTTTCTTCAACCTGAACATTATGATTAATGCTAACCATATAAAAAATACAGAAATTGATCTATTGCTTGATGAACTTTTTTATAATAAGTTGTTTTAGATCAGTAATTATCTTTTCAATTTTTATCTGTTTCTAAAAATTCTTTTTGCAAAATAATTACATGATGAGGATCTAATAATTTCAAAATTCTTTCTATAGTAGATAATTCAGACATTTCTTTTTCTAAATTAACTAATGCATTATCTGTTTTGGACTGATTTTCAAGCTTTAGTTTGTCATCAGTTTTTAAAAACTGGTATTTTTTGTGCATATGAAAGATTTTTTTCATTATATCTTTTTTCTCTACAAAAGAAAGTTTCCTTAATCTGTCTATGGCTGTCTCCTTTCACATAAAATTTTGTTAAAAAAGGCAGCAAAATCCCTAAAAAAGTAATAATTTAGGATTTTTAATGTAAAAGTTCCTATTTATTTACTAATTTGAAGTCTTAAAATATAATTGAGGATTTACTAAATATTCTCATTTCAAACAAAAACATAGTCATATACTCTAACTGTATCTCCAGTTTTGATGTTTTTATTAATCAATTCTTGTCATACCCCTAAATATTTGAGTTTGTTGTTAAATCTTAATAAATTATCATGAGAATTTAAAGGAATTTTTAAAAATATCTTTTTAATTTCATCACCAAAAATATTAAAAACATTTCCTGGTAAGATTTCGATTTTGAATGGAGGATTTAATTTAATTTCTACTTCTTTAATTGTGCTTTCATAAACTTGCTCTTGAGCATTTTCAACAACTTTTAAAAGTTCTTGTTTTAACAAGTGAATATTATGTTTTTCAAGTGCTGAAATTTCAACAACTTTAAGCTTAGGATAGATTTTTTTAAACTCTGTTAAATGCTTGTTAAATGAAGGTAAATCGTTTTTATTTGCTACTATAACTTGTTGCACATTTTTAAGTTTTTCATTGAATTTAAAAAGTTCATTATTGATTAATTCAAAATCAGAAATTGGATTTTTATCTTCTGATCCAAAATCAATAATATGTGCAATGGCTTTACATCTTTCAATGTGCTTTAAAAAAACAAAACCAAGTCCTTTTCCTAATGAAGCACCAGCAATTAAACCAGGCAAATCAGCTGCTACAAAAGATTTATCATAATATTTTACAAGTCCTAATTGTGGTACCAATGTTGTGAATTCATAATCAGCAATTTTAGGTTTTGCATTAGAAATTGCTTCTAAAACTGTTGATTTACCAGCTGAAGGTTTTCCAACAAATCCAACATCAGCTAAAACTTTTAAGTTCAATGTTAAATTAAAACTTTGGCCTAAATCACCATTTTCACTAATTCTTGGTGCTTTGTTTTTAGAAGATTTAAACTTAGTATTTCCTCGTCCACCTCTTCCGCCTTTTGCAACTAAATAAGGTTTTTCTTCTACAACGTCGCAAATTAATTTTTTGTCATCAAAAACTAATGTACCTAGTGGAACTTTAACAAAAATGTCTTCACCTTTTGCACCATATCTGTTTTTACTTTTTCCGTTTTCGCCATCATTTCCTTTTATTATTTGTTCATTATGAAGACTCAAAAGTGTATTTAAACCAGAATCACCTACAAAAAAAATAGAACCTCCGTCTCCACCGTCTCCACCGTCGGGGCCACCTCTGTCAACATGTGCTTCTCTTCTAAAGGAAATAACTCCATCTCCGCCTTTTCCAGCGGCTATTTTTATTTTTACTTGATCTATAAATTTCATTTTATCTCTTTTTATATTGTTCTAATTCTTTTATTAATTCTTCAACTCTTTTAGCCAAAGGTGCATCAGGGAAAACTTTGCTTGGTTGCGCATTTACTCATAAAATTGCAAAATAATTTACTAAAATCTTGTGTTGAATCAAATATTCATAAACATAATCATCATAATGTTCTAAAAATTTATCTTCTAGTTCTGGACTTAATTTAGCTGATTCTATAAAATAAGCTAAATCAAAATGTCTATCACCTTTTGAAGCATATTCTCAATCTACAAAATAAATTTTTCCTTGAGAATCAAGAATATTTTTAGGTCATAAGTCATTGTGCAAAGGAGTTAATTTATCCATTTGTGCTAGTATTTTCATTATGTGTCTAAAATACTTATTTACAATTGGTAAACACATTTTTTTGTTATTAATTTCTTTTATATAATTTTTAACTCTAGCTGCGTGATTTGAAGCAGGAAAATCCAGTTTTGAAGTATGTAATTGCTTCAAATTTGAAGCTATTTGAATTACATTTTTTTCATCAATTTCAAGATTTTGATTTGGAATTCAACTTCAAGTGAGTTGAGTTTGGCTTTCTGAAATTAACTTTGGCACAAAGTCAAATTTTTCTAAAATTTTATAATTAATTTTGTGATTAAAACCAGTAAAATGTTTTTGTTGAACGAATTTATCTCCATCTCTAAAAGATGTATTTGTATGACCATTTTTGATTTGTTTCATAAATATAATTTTATTTAATTTTACTAAAACTAAAAACAAATATTTGATAATTTTAGCTCATTATTAGTAAAATTTCTTCAATTTTTCCTAAATTTTTTTATTTTTTGAGTTTTTACAAAAAAAACTGCAAATCTAAGTGAAAGGACAATATGAAAGACAACAAAGAATTAAAACAAGCTTTTTTAGAAATTGAAAAAAAATTTGGAAAAGAAGCAATTATGCTTTTAGGTGAAAAACCTGATACTGACACAGAAGTATTTTCAACTGGTTCACTTGCCATTGATAATGCTTTAGGTATCGGCGGATTTCCTAAAGGAAGAATTATTGAAATTTTTGGACCTGAATCTTCAGGAAAAACTACTATTACTTTACATGCGATTGCAGAAGTACAAAAAAATGGTGGAGTAGCAGCTTTTATCGATGCTGAGCACTCAATTGATCCACAATATGCAAGGAATTTAGGTATTGATATTGATAACTTAATCTTGTCTCAACCAGATTCAGGAGAACAAGCTTTAGATATTGTTGATACTTTAGTTAAAACAGGTGCAATTGATCTAATAGTTGTAGATTCAGTAGCAGCTTTGGTTCCATTAGCAGAATTAAATGGAGAAATGAAGGACCAAGTAGTAGGAGCACAACCAAGATTAATGTCAAAAGCACTAAGAAAAATCACAGGTTCACTTAATAAAAATGGAACAACAATCATCTTCATTAATCAAATTAGAGAAAAAGTTGGGGTTCTTTTTGGCAATCCTGAAACTACTCCAGGTGGAAGAGCACTTAAATTTTATTCATCCATTAGACTTGATGTAAGAAAAAATCAACAAATCTCAACTGGTTCAGACATAATTGGCAATATGGTCAAAATAAAAGTTGTTAAAAACAAATTAGCAATTCCTTTTAAAACTGCAAACGTGGAAATTGTTTTTGCTCAAGGAATTTCAAAATTTGCTGAAATTGCTCAACTTGCTGAAGAATATGGAATTGTAAGTAAAAAAGGTGCTTGATATTCCTACAATGATCAAAACATTGCTCAAGGAAAAACTAATTTTAGATTGTTACTTGAGAACAATAATTCTCTTTATGAAGAACTAAGAGCGCTTGTTAAAGAAAAACTAAAAAATTCAGAATAAATACTTTAAAAATAAAGCAAATGAAAAATAAAAGAAGAGAAATTTAGTAAAATTATTAAATGAAAAAAGTTAAGAAGTTTAATTTTTGAATCTTATTATATTATGTTTCTTTATTTCTAATTCTGGCCTTATTAAGTTGTTTAATTTATCTTTCTTACTTATCATTTAAGAATGATTTCAACTTAGAAGCTGCAATTATCATTGTGTTTATTTATCTTACAAATTTAATTTCTAACATTTATTTAGCTTTTCAAAATAGACATTTTGAAGCAAAAATACCTTGAATAATTGTTTTTTCGGTTTTACCTTATATAGGGCAAATTTTGTATGTAATTTTTGGAAGAAGATATTTTTATCGAACAACTTCTAAACAATATTTAAAAGAATATAAAAATTTTACTCGTTTAAATAAAAATCAAAATGACTCATTTTTAGAAGGTTTACCTTCACAACAAAGACAATTATTAGAATTTTCTAGAGACATTTTTAATTCACCAATTCATAAATTTAAAACTCAACTAATTTCTGATGGACATCAATTTTTTCAACAAATTTTCCAAGATATTAAAAATGCTCAAAAATTTATTTTTATTGATACATACATAATTAAAAATGATTTTATTTGAAAACAACTAAAAACTTTACTTATTGAAAAAGCAAAACAAGGAATAAAGATTAGGATGATTTTGGACTCTTTTGGAATCTTAAGAGTAAATTCAAAAGATTGAATAGAGTTAAGAAAAAACAAAATACAAATAATTTTCTATAACAAAATTTTTCTTCCTTTTTTCAGCGCCAATTCCTTTTATAGAAATCACAAAAAAATTTATTTAATTGATGGTGAAAAAGTTTATATCGGAGGAAACAATATTTCAGAAGAATATGCAGGATTTTCTGTGGATTATGGATATTGAATGGATGTAAACTTAAAAATTCAAGGAAAAATGGTTCAAAATTTTTGCTATAACTTTTTATTTAATTGAAATAACTGAAGTTATAGCAAGAAGAAAAAGGCTGATTTATCCATTTGTAAAGTAGATTTTTCTAAAGTGGAAAACGAAAATAGCTTAGTAAATGAAGAAAATATTGGAACAATTATTGAAAGTGGTCCTGTTACTAATGAATCAATAATAGAAGGTTTGATACTTAAACAAATTTATTTTGCAAAAAAGAAAATTCAGATTTTTTCACCTTATTTTTCTCCAACCCATAAAATCATTTCTGCTCTTAAACAAGTTATTTTAGCTGGAATTAAAGTTGAGATTTACATTCCAGGAAGAAATGATAAAAAATTCATTGGAATTATTAATAGTTTTTTTGCCAAAGAGCTTCAAAACGAAGGAGCAAAAGTCTTCTTTTTCAAAAATATTTTCTTTCATGGTAAATCTTTAATAATTGATGAATCCATTGGAATTATTGGGACTTTAAACTTTGATACTCGTTCTTTATATTCACAATATGAAGTAAATGTGTTCTTTACTGGACAAACAATTGATAGTTTTCTAAACTACATTGACAAATACAAAAAATTAGAAATTATCCAACGTAAAAAGATAAATAAAAAATACTCTTGATTTATAAAAATGATTATTTTGTTTTTTAAACCAATGATTTAAAAAGCCATTACTATTTATTAAGTTTTGGTTTTTTTTGTCTTTAATTAAAACAAATGCTAAAATTTGCTTACGCTTTGAAAGGAAAACAAAAATGAAAAAAATTAAATTTTTAACTTTAGGAGCTTTAGCTACTGTTACTCCAGTAGCTATGTTAATCTCTTGTCAATCCACTGTTCAAGAAACTGCTTCACAAACTACTGAAAGTAAAACTTCAGATTTTAATTCTCCAGAATCAGTAATTTATAATCAAAGATGATTATCAAATGTTTGAAATACAGTAAGTGCAGAAAAAACTGCAATGAGCCAAAATTTATATAATGCGGCTAAAAAACAATTTGATGCTATGATAACTCAAAGTCAATTCGATACAAAAAAAGTTCACATTTATGATGATAAAGTTGTAGTAGATAATCCAGATGAAAACAAAGCAATTCCTGTTGTTTTTATGGATATTGATGAAACTGTTTTAAATAACTATGCATTTCAAAATTATTTAGTTTTAAACAATAAAACCTTTGATCCTGTATTATGAAATCAATTTGTTCAAGATGAAAAAGCAATAGAAATTAAAGGTGCTTTTGATTTTATAAACTATGTCTGAAAAAATGGTGGAGTTGTTATGTTTAACTCAAACAGAGAACAAGAAAATCAAAAAATAGCAACTTTAAATAACTTAGTAAAAGAAGGTTTAAACAAAAAATTCCTTCCAGATTGAGTTTGATGAATGCAAGGTGTGGATTTAAGCCAAAATGATCCTTGAAATCATATTAAAAAAGATAATAATGGCAAGAGAGTTAAAACTGATAAAGAAGAAAGAATGAACTTTTTAAATGAAAGAACTCAAGGATTTAATTTATCTTCTTATAATAATTCTGGAAATAAAGTAGTTTTCAAAACTGTTATGAGAGTAGGGGACAACTACAATGATTTTAACGACACAGCAGTTGGTTCTAAATTAAATCCTGATAGAAACAAATTACTAAATGATAATTTAAAATTATTTGGAAATTTTGACACTTCAGTAAAAGGTGTGAAATACATCAAAACAACAGATAATCAAGTTAAAAAAGAAGATGAAACTTGATCAGAATCATATATTTTAATTGGTGGTAATTCTTCCTATGGTGGTTTTGAATCTGCTTTAGCTTCTCATTACTACACACTAGATAAAGCACAACAAGCAAGAGCTTTAAAAGAAGCTCTAGAAACACTTTCATGAACACCAAAACAAACAACAAATTAGTTGATTTTGCTTCATTTTTAAAGCAAGAACAAGACAAAGAATATTTTAAAAATATAAACAAACAACTAAACTTAGAATATAAAAATTATCAAATTTATCCACAAAAAGAAGATTTATTTAAATCCATTAAACTTTGTGATTTCAATAATCTAAAAGTTGTTATTGTTGGCCAAGATCCTTATCATGGTGCAAATCAAGCTGATGGTCTTGCGTTTTCAACTAAAAACAAAATTCTTCCTCCTTCTTTAAAAAACATTTTTAAAGAAATTAAAAAAGATTATCCATCATTTAATAAACAAGATGGAAACTTAGAAAATTGAGCAAAACAAGGAATTTTGCTTCAAAATGTAGTACTTTCTGTAAGGGAATCACAACCATCTAGCCATTATTTTTTAAACTGAGATATTTTTTCACTAAATCTTTTTAAGTTCATTTGCCAACACAAAAAAGACATTGTTTTTATTCTTTTAGGTAAAAAAGCACAAAGTATTGCTGAACAATTAGATTTAAGCAAACAAAAAGTTTTTAATTTATCTCATCCTTCACCGTTTAGCTATAGAATTAGCTTTGAAAATTCTCAAATTTTTAAAAAAATAAATATTTTTTTACTTTTAATAAACAAAGAAGTTATAAATTGAAATGTATAAAATTTTGCTATAATCTTTACTAATTTTTTCAAAAGGAACTACATTATGGCAAGAGGGAACAAGAAAAAAATACCTACAAAAACAAAGAAAATGCTATGAAGTTTAGCAAGTGTTGTAATAATCTTATTACTATCAGTAGGACTTTCTTATTTTAGTAAACATTTACTTTCAAATCAAGGCAAAACTACAATAACTACACAAGCTACAACTTCAACAAAAACAACAAATGATGTTAATGCAATAAAAGTGGGATTTTGAAACATATTAAACTATGATGATAACCCAACAAAAGATTCAAAAAAAGCTCAACAAATTAATCTTGCTAAAGTTATAAGTAGTCAAAATGCTGATTTAATGGCTTTAGTCGAAGTAAATGCAGGTAGTGATAAAAATCCAAATAGCGTTGAGAACTTAACCAAAGAACTAAATTTAATAACTGCTAATAACAAAGAAAAAGATTATAAATCAATAACTTCTGACGTTATTTTTGGTAAAGGAAATGAAGCAGCAAAAGAAAGAGTTTCATTTATTTACAATGCAAATGTTTTAGATATTTTAGAAATTAATAAAGACAAACTATATGGTTCAAATCCTTATTTAATTCCTTATGATAATAAAAGTTTTGACTCCATACCAGCATTTTTTAGTAACGGACAAGTAGATTCAAAACAAAAACCTATTTTTGAAAAAAACAAAACAACTAAAAAAATAGATTTTGCTCGCCCACCAGTTGCAGCTAAATTTAAAATCAAAAAAACTGACTTAGAAAATGATAAATCTGAATTTGTTATTGTTGCTTCGCATTTTGATGCCCCTGGAGTCAATAGCAATCCAGCTCAAGAAGGAAAAGAAGAAGGAAAAGTTGATTCAAAAGATGGTTATGATTCAACAAATGGTTCACAAGAAATTTCTGAAGCAAATCATATGTTAGAAGTTATGAATTGATTTGAAAACAAAACAAATACAAAAAATCTCTTCTTTATGGCAGATACAAACATTAAAGCCAAATCAAGTGATAAAGCTTTTGAAAATTTACTAAAATCTTATAAATTATTAATTGATAAATCCGATAATACTTCTTTGGGCGAAAAATTTGGAACTTATTCTAATTCTTATGACAAAATTTTTGAAAATAAACAAGCAAAAATTGAAGTTACAAATGTTGATAAATATCCTCTTTGAGATGTTATCAAAGATTCAATAATTTCTCAAAGTGATTTAAGTGCTACTTATCAAAAAGAAAAAAGCAAAAATAAAACACAAACAAATTTTGATATAAGAGATAAAATAAGAAATTATGTTTCTGATCATTCCCCTGTATTTTTAGATATTATTCTTAGCAAACAATAATTAAAAAAATAAATAAAAAACCAGAAAATTTCTTCAGATTTTCTGGTTTTTTCTTCTTTTTCAAGCTTTTTTAGCTTTTTTATTTGATTAAAGTTTTAAAACATAACTATGTAGAATTAAAATAAAATTACAATATTTTGTTATAATTTTTTCTAATTATTTTAATGACTAAAAAGGAGAATAATGGCAAACAAATTAGATAAAATTTATGATAAATTAAAAGTTTATACAGAAATTGAAGGAATGTCTAGATACGAAGATGATGTTGTAGCAAAACTTAAAGAAAATACACAACATCTAAATGTTGAATACGAAAGAGATGGTTTGGGTTCTTTAATTATTAAACAAAAAGGTGAAGCAAAAGGACCAAAAATTATTTTAGCAGCTCACATGGATGAAGTTGGATTTCAAGTTTTAGATATTTTAAAATCAGGTCAAATTAAAATAAAACCAGTAGGTGGTGTTTGAGGAAATGCATTTATTGGAGCTAAAGTTAAATTAATTACTTCCACTGATAAAATATTCTACGGTGTAGTTGGGCATACATCAGTTCACATTATGGAAAGAGAAACACTATCTAAAGCTATTTTAAACAAAGATTTATTTATGGATTTTGGATTTGTTTCAGATGAAGATGCAAAAAATAATGGTGTAGAGCCAGGAGATAGAATTTACTTAAGTAATGAAACATTTAGATTCTCAAATCCTGATTTAGTTGCTGGTAAGGCAATTGATAACAGAGCTGGTGTTGTTGTTATTGATGAATTAGTAAATCGTCTAGCAAATAAAAAATTACCAAATACTCCTTATTTTGTAGGAACAGTTCAAGAAGAAGTTGGATGTAGAGGAGCTAAAACAATTGCTTCAAAAATCAAGGCAGATATAGCTTTTGCAATTGATACTGGAGCTTCACATGATACAGAAGGAGCAATAGTAGGAATTCCTAAATTAGGTGCAGGGGTGGCTATCGATATTGCTGATGGCGGAACTATGATGGACCCAAAATTAGTAAATTATTTATTTAAATTAGCTAAAGAAAAAAATATTCCTATTTATAAATATCTTTCTCAAGGCGGAGGAACAGATGCTGAAGAATTACAATATTCAAATGCAGGGACTCCAACAATTAGTATCTCAATCCCTCAACGTTATCTACACTCAACATATGGAGTTATTAGTTTAAAAGATATTTCATCAATTATTGACTTAATGGAAGAATTTATTTTAGCCTTTACACAAGAAGATTTTGAAAAAATAAGCTACAAATAATATATAATTTAATTTGGAAAAACACTAAGAATACTTAGTGTTTTTGTTTGCTTATAGGTTAAATTGAAAAAGGTTTAGAAGTTATGGTAGAAAAACAGTTAAAAAAGATTAAAGTAGTTGAATTGTTCGCAGGAGTTGGTGGTTTTAGATTAGGTTTTGAAAGAACTTCGAAATTATTTAAAACTATTTGAGCAAATCAATGAGAACCTAACAAAACAAAACAATGAGCATTTGACTGCTACACAAAACACTTCGGAAATAGCGATAATCATGTAAACGAAGATATAGCAAATGTAATTGATCAAGTCCCAGAACATGATTTACTAGTTGGTGGTTTTCCTTGTCAAGATTATTCGGTAGCTAGAACAAAGGCTGAAGGAATTAAAGGAAAAAAAGGTGTTTTATGATGAAGTATTTTAAAAATTATTCAAAAAAGACATCCTAATTTTATTCTTCTAGAAAATGTTGATAGACTTATTAAATCACCAGCGAATCAAAGAGGTAGAGACTTTGGAATAATGTTAAAAAGCTTGGACAATGAAGGATATAATGTTGAATGAAGAATTATTGATGCTTCAGACTATGGTTTTGTACAAAGAAGAAAAAGAGTTTTTATATTTGCTTATAAAAAAGAATTAACTCAAATCATTAATAAAGAACAAAATCAAGAAAATATCCTTATAAAAGATGGGTTTTTTGCATCTGAGTTTTTAGTCGAATCTCAATGTAAAAAAACTAACAAATCTGACATTTTGAAAAATTACTCTAATTTAGTTGATGTTTCTAATAATTTTTCTTTTAGTTTCTATAATTCTGGTTCAATGATTAATGGAAATATTTTGACTTTAGATTTAGTTGCTAAATCAACTAAAAAACCTTCATTTTTAAAGGATGTTATCGAAAAAGAAGAAGTGGATTCTAAGTTTTTTATTAACGATAATTATCAAAAATTTTCTTATTTAAAAGGAGCTAAAAAAATAGAAAGAACAAAACCAAATGGAAAAAAATATACTTACTCAGAAGGAACTATGATTTTTCCTGATGACTTAAACAAACCTGCTAGAACAATGTTAACTAGTGAAGGTTCTGTAAACAGAAGTACTCATGTAATTGAAGATTATGTAACAAAAAATCTAAGAATACTAACTCCATTAGAAACTGAAAGAATAAACGGTTTTGATGATAATTGGACTAACACTGGAATGCCAGAAAGATTTAGATATTTTTGTATGGGCAATGCTTTAATTGTTCCTGTTATTGAAAAAATTGCTAAACAAATTTTAAAAATATGAAACAAAGTAAATTAATAATTTCACCTCCTAAAACAATGGAAGAATTAAAACAAAGAGCTGACAAGACTTTAGGAGTTTTATTTTTAGAAATTGATATAAACAAACAATTAAATGAAGGGAAAGGAAGTATTGGAACATTTATAGAAGAACGAGTTTTTGGACAAAAACCTCACAATGATCATTTTCCCGATTTTAAAGATTTGAATGTAGAACTCAAAGTCACACCTTATATAAAAAAATCAAAAAATAATCACTTCGTTTACAAAGCTAAAGAAAGACTTGTTTGTAATATGATTGATTATAGTCAAGAGTACAAATATAATAATTTTGAACAAAGTTCTTTTTATAAAAAGTGTTCAAACTTACTGTTATTATTTTATGAGCATAAACCCAATGTTCTAAAAAGCCATTTTAAAATTTCTTATTCTGAATTTTTAACATTTAACCGATTAATGAAGCAAAATCATAATTTTTATATTTTGCTACCAGATAAAGATATAAAAATTATTAAACAAGATTGGCGAAATATTATTCAAAAAATTAAAGATGGTAAAGCAGATCAAATTTCTGAAGGTGATACAAACTATTTAGGTGCTTGTACAAAAGCTTCAGATTCAAGTGTTAGAGTCTTACAACCATTTTCGAATATTAAGGCAAAACCAAAAGCCTTTTCTCTCAAGCAATCTTATATGACTTACATTTTGAATAATTATGTTTTAAGTAAAAATCAAAACAAAAGCGAAGAAATAATATCAAGTAATGATGATTTAATGAACAAAACATTCGAAGACATAATAATTGAAAGATTTGAACCTTATTATGAAAAATCAGAAATAGAATTAGCAAATTTGTTTAATATCAACATCAAAAATAAAGGTTTTAGAAGTAAAATAATTTCTTCTATTTTGAAAATAAAAAGTGATGTAAATTTTTCTGAAGAATTTCAAAAAGCTTCTATTATTTCTAAAGCAATAAGAGTGGAGCAAAATAACAAAATAAAAGAAAGTATATCTTTTCCCAAAATAGATTTTAAAAATTTAGTTAATGAAGATTGATTAGATTCTGTTTTCTATCAACAAATTGATTTATCAAGATTTATGTTTTGTATTTTTAAAAAAGAAAATAAAGAATATATTTTTAAAAAAGTAAAATTTTGAAATATGCCAATTTCCGATTTAAATCAAGCTAAGCAAGTTTGGGAACAAACTAAAGACTTAATTGTTAAAAACAAATTAATATTTGATAATTTTTCTGTAAAAAATTTTCCAAAATCTTCTGAAAATCCTGTTTCTCATGTCAGACCTCATGATATAGATGCAAAAAAAGGAAGAACAGAACTTTCTAATGGAAGAAAAATTATAAATTATTGTTTTTGAATTAATAGGAAATATATTCAAAATATTATTAATGAAATTTTAAAAAATTAAAGTTTTAAATTAAAATAATTAATAATTGATTTGCATTTCATAGAGTATTAAAAAAATAAGGAAATTATGAAAAAAGTACTAAAACCAGAGATTAGATTTAAAGGTTTCACTGACGCTTGAATACAGGGTAAGGTTGAGGAGTTGTTTTTTATAGATACAGGTAATTCTAAACTTACAAAACAATATATAAAACAAAACTTAGGAAAATATCCAGTATATTCTTCACAAACAGAAAATAATGGAATTATAGGCTACATAAATACATATGATTTCGATGGAGAATTCATAACTTGGACTCAGGACGGAAATGCTGGAAAAGTTTTTTATAGAAACGGTAGGTTCAATGCATCTAATTCAGGAATTTTAACTTTAAATTTTCCAAGTAAATATAATTTGAAATTTTTATTTTTAGCATTGATATTTTTAGATTTAACAAAATTACAAATTGGTGGAACAGTTCCTCACTTTACAGCTTCTATGATGAGAAAAGTTATTTTCCTAATACCTAAGAATAAAGTAGAACAAGAAAAAATTTCTTCAATTTTCTTCACACTGGATAAAATCATAAGTCTTTATGAGAGAAAGATGAGTCTGCTAGAAAAGCTTCAAAAAGCTTTATTTTCCAACATTTTTGTTTTAAATGCAAATAATAAACCTTTAATAAGATTTAAAAGTTTTTTTGAATTTTGAGAAAAAAATAATATTTCTGATTTATGTAAAATCAACAGAGGAAATTCTAAATATACTATCAATTACATACAACAAAATGTTGGTAAATTCCCAGTATATTCTTCTCAAACACAAAATGAAGGAATTAGTGGAAATATTTCAACATATGATTATGATGGAGAATACATTACATGAACTATGGATGGGGTAAATGCAGGAACTGTATTTTATAGAAATGGAAAATTTAATGTCAGTTCATCTGGAGTTTTAGCACCTAATTCAAATAAAAATATAAACACCAAATTTTTATTTTATGTATTAAAACTAATGAATTTAAATCAAGAAAATATCGGAGAAACTATTCCTCATTTCACAGGTTCAATGATGAACAAATTGGAAATTACTTTTGTAAAAAATAAACAAGAACAAAACAAAATTGCAGATTTATTTTCAAATATTGATT
>NZ_KB911496.1:8977-30968 GCF_000383515.1 Mesomycoplasma hyorhinis ATCC 17981 | reverse complement strand
AAAAAAAAAAAAAGTGTTTTTTGCGCAAAAAAAGCCTTTTTGAAAATTATTTTGTATTTATATTTTGTATAATTTTATTATGAAAACTAAACTAAAAGGAAAACAAATGAAAAAGTTAATTACTAAAAAATTTTTATATTTATCAACAATTTCAACAGCTTCAGTTGTAGCTTTTGCTTCATTTGTAGCTTGTGGAACAACAGCAACAGGTTTATCACAAACAAAAGATCATGCTGTTACTAATGAATCAATTAGAGTTGCATTAACAGATCCAAATAATCCAAGATGAATTAATGCACAAAAAGATATATTAAATTATATAGACAAAACAGAAGGTGCAATTTCTACTATTACTAAAGACCAAAATGCACAAAACAACTGATTAACTCAACAAGCAAACTTAAATCCAGCACCTAAAGGATTTATTATTGCTCCTGAAAATGGAGGAGGAGTTGGAACCGCTGTTAATTCAATAGCTGAAAAAAATATTCCTATCGTTGCTTATGATAGATTAATTACTGGTTCAACTTCATATGATTGATATGTTTCTTACGATAATGAAAAAGTAGGTGAACTACAAGGTCTTTCATTAGCAGCTGGATTATTAGGAAAAACTGATGGTGCATTTAAAGATGAAACTGAAATGTTAAACTATCTAAAAGATCACATGCCACAAGAAACTGTTTCATTTTATGCAGTAGCTGGATCACAAGATGACAACAATTCTCAATACTTTTACAACGGAGCAATGAAAATTTTAAAAAAATTAATGGAAAACTCCAATGGTAAAGTAGTAGATTTGTCTCCAAGAGGTAATGCAGTTTATGTTCCAGGATGAAATTACGGAGACGCTGGACAAAGAATTCAACAATTCTTCACACAATATCGTGATTCATCAGTGCCAAATGGAGTATTACCAGTTACATATGATAATGTAACTATCCCTAAATCTGTTTTAAAAGGATTTTTAGCACCAAATGATGGAATGGCAGAACAAGCAGTAGACAAACTAAAAGCTACTAATTATGATGTACAAAAAGTTTTCATTACTGGTCAAGACTACAATGATACAGCAAAAAAACTTATTAAAAATGGTGAACAAAATATGACCATCTACAAACCAGATGTAATTTTAGGTAAAGTAGCTGTAGAAGTATTAAAAACATTAATAAACAAAAAGAAAGCAAATGCAACAGCAACTAAAGAAGATGTTGAAAATGCTTTAAAAAACAACGAAAATACAAAAGATATTCACTTTAGATATGATGATACAACATATAAAGCTGGTTCAGTAGGTGCTTACAAAAACATTAAAGCAATTTTAGTTAATCCAGTTGTAGTAACTAAACAAAATGTAGATAACCCATTAGCTAATGCACAGCAATCTACAAGTGCAAATGTTTCTGTTTCTGCATCAGGTACAGTACCAACTAATGGTGTAACACAATAAAAATTTAATTAGAAAATTAATTTAAATAATTAAGATATACAACAATTAAATTAAAGTTATTTTAGAAAAAATAAATAAAAATTAGCTTAAATTTTTGTATAACAACCATTGTAATAGTGAAAATTTAAAGCTAATTTTTTATTTAAGAAAGGATATTAAGTTGGAAAAATCTAATATTCTATCTCTTGAAAATATCACAAAAGTTTATGGACCAGTTACTGCTTTATCTGAAGTTAGTTTTACAGTACCAAAAGGTGAAGTAACTAGTTTAGTAGGAGAAAACGGAGCTGGAAAATCAACACTTTTAAAGATTCTTTCAGGCGTTATTCCTCATGGCCAATATGAGGGAAAATTGATTTTTGAAAATAATTTAATGTCATTTAGCAACACAAAGGCTTCAGAACAAGCAGGAATTGCAATTATTCACCAAGAACTTTCTATTTCACCATATTTATCTATTTGCGAAAATATGTATATTGGAAATTATCTTACTACTTATGGTAAAGTTAATTGAAATAAGATGATTTCTGAATGCAAAAAATATTTGAAAATGGTAGGTCTAGAAGAAGATCCAACAGTAATTGCAGGAACAATTTCAGTTGCTAAACAGCAAATGTTAGAAATAGCTAAAGCATTGTCTAAAAATGCTAAACTTCTTATTTTAGATGAACCAACTTCATCTTTAAACGATGAAGATGCTTTTAGATTACTTGACATTATGAAAAAATTGAAAAAACAAGGAATTACTTCTATTTTTGTTTCTCATAAATTAAACGAAGTTAAATATGTAGCAGATAACATTGTTGTTATCAGAGATGGTAAATTCATTTCACAATACAACAAAAATGAAGAAACAATTGATGAAAACAGATTAATCCAAGATATTGTGGGTAGACCACTTACTTCAAAATTTCCTCTCAAAGATCCAAATAGAAAATTTGGTGATGTTATTTTTGAAATCAAAGACATGGTTATTCCACATGCAACAATTGCTAATTACAATGTTGTTAAAAATGCTTCATTAGATGTAAGACAAGGCGAAATTATTGGTATTTCAGGTCTTGTGGGTTCGGGTAGAACTGAATTAATGCTTTCCATTTTTGGCCAATATTACAACAAACCTTCAAGCGGACAAGTATTTTACAAAGGTAAAGAAGTAAAGTTCAAAAACACAAAACAAGCTATTCAATCAGGAATTATGTATGCTTCGGAAGATAGAAAAAATGTTGGTTTGATTCAAATTTTTTCCATTCAAAACAATATAACTTCTGCTGCGTTACATTTGTTTTCTAAATTTGGTATACTCAACAATAACAAAGAAATAATTAATGCACAAGAGCAAAAAAAAGAGGTTAACATCAAAACAAAAAATTTACTTAACAATGTTGAATCTCTTTCAGGTGGTAACCAACAAAAAGTGGTTATTGCTAAAGCTTTGAGTACAAAATTTGATTTATTAATTATTGATGAACCAACAAAAGGTATCGATGTTGGTTCCAAGTTTGAAATTTATAAAATTCTATTAGATTTATCATCAAAAGGTAAAACAATTATTGTTATTTCTTCAGAAATTGAAGAACTTTTAGGAATTACAGATAGAATTTTTGTGATGTCTCAAGGTGTTATTAAAGGACACATTCCAACATCAGAAGCAACACAAGAAAAAATTATGCAATTAAGTTTAGGAGGTGCTCAATAATGAAATTTAATTTTAAAGAATCTTGAAATTCTTTTAAAACAGAAACAAAAAAAGTAAAATCTCTTTTTAATAACCACTTTAATAATGTTTCAAGACAATTACATAATTTTAAAAAAAATTGAAGACATTTTTTAAAAAATACAAAAACTGGTTATTATGTAGATGAATCATTACATCATTTGAAAAAATTTTCAATGTTGTATATTTTTGTGATAATTTTTGCAATATTTTTAGGAATTACAAATGGAACTTTATTACAACCTGATACCTTTTCATTGTTATTTCAAAATAATGCATATATCATAATTTTAGCAATGGGTATGCTTTTGGTCATACTAAGTGGAAATATTGATTTATCAGTTGGAACTCTGGTTGGATTACTGGGTCTATTTTCAGTTTATATTTATAACAATACAGGCCAAAGTATTTGATTAACTTTTATTTTAACTACATTAATTGGTGCAGCTATTGGGCTCATTCAAGGTTATTTAATTGGTTATGGAAACATTCCTGCCTTTATTGTCACACTTGGTGGATTTTTAGCTTTTAAAGGAGCACAATTATTTTATTCAGGTGGATCAACTTTAACTCCGATTGGAAGTAGATCATCTACTTATATAACAGGAACAATTGAAGGAATCCCTGATATTCAAGTAGGCTCTGTGTGAATTTTTTCTTTAATATTGCCAATTATTTTTGGTGCAATTATAGTTGGTTTAAGAGTTTGAGGTTATTTTTCAAAACAAAAATTCGGAATCAGAACACAAAACATATATATATTCATCGTTATTCAAATAATTATCTTCTTACTTTTTACAGGAAGTGGTGTTATCTTTGGTTTAGGAACTAAATCAATGAAATACTTTGTATTATACACAGGAATTGCCTTAGCACTGTTCACTTTCTTAACTCAAAATACTGCATTTGGTAGATCAGTTTACGCAATTGGTGGAAATAGAAAAGCAGCTAAATTATCCGGAGTTAATGTTAAAAGAACCACAATGATTATTTTTGTTATCATTGGTGCACTTGCTGGATTTTCTTCAATAATTTATACAGCTACTTTTTCATCTGCTACTTCAAGTAGAGGAGATGATTTAGCTCTTGATGTCATCTCAGTTGTTTTCACAGGTGGTGCTTCAGTTTATGGTGGAATTGGAACAGTTAGTGGAACAATTTTGGGTACTTCAATAATTGGGGTTATAAATCAAGGTCTTTTAGTTCTCAATGTTGAATCATCTCAAAAAAATATTATCAAAGGTTTAATTTTAGTTAGCGTTGTTGGATGAGATGTTCTTTCGAACAAAAAAAATAATTAAACAATTGTTACAAAGAAAAGGAAAAATTTCGCATTTTTCCTTTTCTTTTTCTCCACAGCTACAAATTAAATTTTTGAATAAATTATTTATTGAAGAATTAGATTTTAAGCTAATTATTATTGATGAAAAAGCTTGAGATACTCAATTAGAAGATATCAGAATTTTGGATTTGGATTTTAAATATTCAACTAAAAATAACCAACACTTTTTTCCTTTTGTTGCATATTATGACAAATACAAAATAGATGGTAGTGTTGTTATAACTTTGAATCAAAATGAAGTAATTATTGAAAAAAGATTAAATACAAGTGTGACAATTAAAGCAACCATTCAAACCAAATTCAAACTAGCTAATCAACAAATTTTTAAATCAGCAAATGATGAAGTTGTAACTATTTTTGATAACAAACAAGCAGTTTATTCTTCAACATTTGAAAATTGAGTATTAAAAAATAATAATGAACTAATTGATTTATTAGCTATTAAAAGTAATAAAAAATATATGAAAAATTGAAAAGCAACATATAATAATAAAAATTATCATAGCATTAAAATAAGTATTGGAGCTCAGGATGAAAAAATATAATTTTGCAACTATAGATATTGGAGGTACAAATACTCGTTTTGCTATTTTTGATCAAGACAAGATTGTTAAAAAAATTAGATTTACAACTGATGTTAATAATTACAAAAAAGTATTGGATAAAATTTTAGATTTGGTTGATCAATACAAAATTAACGCTATTGCTCTATGTATTCCAGGTCCAGCTGATTATTCAAAAGGAATAATTCTTTCTTCACCTAATTTAGTTGGTTGAAATGGAATTAATATTAAAGATTATTTACTCAATAACTCACAATTAGAATACGCTATTTTTGAAAACGATGCCAATGCAATGGCTTTTGCAAATCATATTCATTTTAAAAATAACAAAAAAGGTGTAACTCAGTTTTACACTATCTCAACTGGATTTGGCGCTGGATTAGTCATTAATAACAAAATTTTTCACGGTGCAAATGGTTTTGCTCAAGAAATTGCTCATATTCCTACTTCAAAAACTTTTCATAAAAAACACCATTTAAATAATTATGCAGCTGAATTATTTGCATCAGGCACAGGAATGTCTTTAAGAGCTCAAGATAAAAATCTAGAACACATTGATGCTAAAAATATCATAGCAAAATATGAAGAACATGAAGACTACAAACAAATCGTAGATGATTGCATTGACACAATTGCAAGAACTATCGCAACTACAATAGGAATACTAAATCCTAACTTAATGGTTTTTGGTGGTTCTGTTGCTGAACATAATTATTGAATAATTGAAAAAGCTATTAAAAAAGCAAAACATTGAACAAATCCAGATCAATGAAAAAGTGTAGAATTTAAAAAAGATGCATTTGGAGATGATTCAGCTTTATTTGGTTTATATTATTTAATACTTGACAAAACTAAAAAATAAACATCAACAAAAACGAAGAAAAAATCAAGCAATATTGCTTGATTTTTTTAATGATTTTTAAATAACATCTACATTAATTTTTTACCTGAAACAGGATTGAAAAATCCTTTAAACACGTTAAATATAGATTTATTTTGTTCAAAATTATATTCTATAAAAGCTTCAAGAATTTTAATTTTTTCTTCATCTGACATTGAAGTAAATCTACTTAATTTTTCTTCATTTTCTTCACTAATTTCTTGAGTAATTCTTTCTTTTATCATAAAAATAGAAGTTAAATAAATTCTAAATCATGCTTTTAAACTATTAATTAAAAGATATCTTTGTAAAGATATCGGTGTAGTCATAAGAACTAAAGGAAATATTCAAAAAACTTCTTTAAGTGAAAAATCTATTGCTTGAGAATCTGATCCAAGAACACTCAAATATGCAATTTCAAAAGTTAATGCCATTAAAGTAAAAACTGCAACTAATTGTGATGCTAGTTTATATAATACTGCTTTATAAAGTAAATTTGATAAAGAAGATTGAAGAAATTGATCAAAATTATTTGTTAAAACTTTACTTATATCAGAAAGACTAAATGCAGGATTTACGTCAATTTCTAAATTGGTTGCTTTAACTAATGAAGGTTTTTGTGTATTAATAAATTGTAGATTAATATCTGACATTCTCGCAGTGTTAAAATAGCTATAAACCATTTTAATATTAAAAGGAAAACTTTGCGAAATTATAGAATTTAAATCTAGATTTTGTGCTTTAAATTCTTCAAATTCTTGTTCTAATTTATTCTCATTTAAAAAATTTTTAATTTGATTTTCTTCTTTAAAAATAAAGGCAAAACCCTTCAAATATATAGGATATTTTTTAAATTGTTTTAAATATCAAAATAAAAAATTTCCGAAAAAAACAAGAGCTAAAAATATAGAAATTCCTAATAAAATAAAAATAATTGTATTTATATTATTATGAATATCTATCATTTGTTGTGAAGGTTTGGTTGGTTTATCAAAACTGAATATGTCACCTTCTTGACGATATTCGCTATCTGGTTTATCAAAGAAAAATAAGTTGTTAAATAATAAACCAAAAAATACTAAAAGAGAAACAGCCGGAGCTAGTAAAAATCCTATTCAAAAAGATATAACTGAATAAGTTTTATTTTGTAGTTTGTATCTTAAAAAATCACTAAAAATTGTTCTAATATTTTTATTTTCCATACTTTCCTTTCTAATAAAAATATTTATTATAAATTCTAATAAACATATTAATTGTAAAACAGATTTTGAAATTAATCTTTAACTTTATATTTAAATAAGGTTGAAAAAGTCAATAAAGACACATACGGATTTTTTAATAAGCGTTGTAAAGAAGTAAGTTGATAAATTTTGTAAACTTTTATTTTTTCTTTTTCGCTTAAGTTATCAAAATTCTCTAATATTTTTTTATTTTCCTCACTTACTTTATCGCTAATTAAATCTAAATTATTAAAATTTGTCATTACAAAAAAAGCTAAGTTTTTTACATAAATACTTCACTCAATTAAACTTCAAAGTCCACTTGTAAACATTCAAATAGCAAAAGACAAGCCTAAAAAAATACCACTGTGAAATTGTATTTCAGACAATTGAAATAATATAATTATGTTAAAAATGAGTATTAAAATAGCACTAAATTGTAAAGTAAAAATTCTACTTGCTCACTTATTTACAAAATTTTGATTATCTAATAATTTAAAAAACTCAGTATTAATAAGATCTTGAAAATTTTGATGTTTGTTAAATTCTTCTATACATTCTTTTTGTAAACCCGCTTTAATCATAAATTCTTGAAATGATTCATTAGGACAAATTTTTCTTTCATCTTGTAAATCAAAATTTAATAAAAACTCTTGATATTCGTTTTTTCTTTTTCTATCATAACCAGGCGTATAAGCAGAAGAATATTCATTTTTGGAAGAAAACATATAATATAAAGAAGGAACAGAAGGAGTTTTAAAACTAAACATAAGTTTTCCAAAAATACTGTTTCAAAAGAAAATTAAAGTTAATTTCTGAAAAATTTTAACAAAACCAAAAGTAATTGTTTTTCTTTTATAATCTTGCTCTTGAAAATTTTCGAATTCTTCTAATAAGTTATTTTCTCTTAAAAAAATATCTTTATATTTAAAACTTTCAAATAAATAATAAAAACCTTGATAACACTTTAGTAAAAGTTCTTGTTTTTTGTTCTTAATTCTTTTATAAATTATTAAACTTATAAAAGAAACTAATAAAAAAGAAAAGAAAATTCAATAAACAAAAAAGGGAATATTTTCAAATAATTTATCAACTTTAGCTTTAGACCAAATGTTAATACTTATAAACTCAAGAATTACAACATTAACAGCTAACAAAATAGAAAAAATGACTCTCAGAATGAAGAAAAATGAAGTAAAGATTGATAATTTTTTAATTTTGAAATTTAAGAAATTATAAAATTTAAATTTTTCTTTTGTCATAATTTTAATCTTAGTCCACGCTTAAAACTATATCTAAAACTCTAGTCATGAGTACATCTGAAATGGAAATTATAGTGTCTACTAAATTTAATAATTCACTTATAGGATTTACAATTGAAGTAGCTGCTAATGCTAACTTTCTTGAAATTATCTTTTGAGCAAATGATTGTAATTTTCTTGTTAATGACTTTGTCGAAGAATTAATGCTATTAAAAAAACCTTTAAAATTAGAGATTAATTTTATAACATTTGTAGATTTTAAAATATAGTTAATTGAGCTACTTAAATTTAATTTGTAATAAATCTGAAAAGAATTCTTAAAAGTATTAAAAAATGATTTTATGTATTCATTAAAAGGCAATATTTGTGAAGTAATAATGGTGTAAAAATTTCCTCAATCAACATTATTTTTTGTTTGATTATAAAAATTCACTGCATTACGGTAATCTAAACTAAAAATTTTGTCCATTACACTTATATGATCTGATTTATATAGTGTGACTAGAGAATCATATTGTTCTTTCATTTCTTTCATCTCTTTAATAGATAGTCCAAAAATATAGTTGAAATTGTAGCTTGAGTAACTGCCATAGCCGCCATAGGCGCAGTAGCTCCAAAACTTCAAAAAGCTGAAATTGTGTAGGCTGCAGCTAAGCCTCATGCAATTGCAGTAGAAGCTCCGCTTAATGTAGTAAATAAAGTGTTTTTTATTAACATACCAGCAAAATAATCTATATATTTTTTCAATTTATCTTTTTGATTAATGTGATTTTTTTGTATTTGTTTTCATTGACTAGGTGTTAATGAAAAATCTCCTTCATAATATGCGCTTTGATAATTGGAATAGTAAGAATAATTAGAAGTAAAAGAACTTTTTTGAAAATCTGGTAAATAATTTATTGATTTAAATTCTAATCCTGTATCTTGTGCAGGAAAAACTAGATTCATATTGTCTTGAAAATCAAAGCTTTCTTCTAATAAATTTTCTTCTGGTAAGTGTAAATTAAAATCTTCGACACTTTCTAAAGTAATATCTTCAACATCTGGATATAATACAGAGTTAATAATTTCTAATTGTTCTTGAGAAAAATAGTTTTTATCTATCTTTTCAAAAATTTCTTGTTCTGTTATAGTTTTATTTATAAATTCATTGGTTTTTTGATTTCATAAATTTGTAAATTCTTCTATATTTTCATTAAATGGTAATCTGTTAAGTGTATTATCGATCAATTGATTGATTTGAAGCGATTCTTCTGATGAAATATTCTTAAAATGATTTTCAATATTGTTTAATATAGAAGTTTTTGCTTCATTTTTTAGTTGAAATGAAGTATTTAAATTTTCTTGATAATAAGTATTATCAACATTAATCTGGTGTTGAATTCCAGGTTGTAGAGCATAAGTTAATTGAGAAATATCTCCAAGTTTAAAAATGGTTTTTTTCATTAATTCCTTTCAGTTTTTTAAAATATTTTATGTTATCAATGTGTATTATATATTCAAATTTTATGATATTTTTTAAATTGTTATTAAAAAAACAGCCGAAAAAATATGGCTGCTTTTTAATATTTAATAAAGTGGATTTTTAATAAAAATTAGACAATAATTTAGATACTAGATAATTAATCACTGTAATAAACTTTTTGAATAATTTGAGTGTTTATAATATCAAATAATCTTATCTTATCAATTTTGTCTAAACTATCAAAATTATCTACTAGTTTTTTATATTCTTGTTTCAAATATGGATTATATCTTTCTTTTACTTGAAAATTAAAGATAATAAATTCTTTTAAATGATATTCAAATACAATTTGATCACTCAAAACTCATAATCCAGAAAATATTGTTAATATAACAAAAAACGAAATTACATAAGCTAGTTCACTTTGTATAACCATACCTACATTAATGTATAGATCGATAAACATGGTTATAGCAAATTGTATTAGAGAAAAAGTACTAATAAAAAGACAAAAAGTCACTATTATTTTGCTTCAAGGTTTAGACTTAAAAAATTTTGCTGTATTTTCTAAAAAATATTCTTCAAAATTTGAATATTTTTCAAGTTTTTCCATAAATTCTTGTTTGTATTTTTCAAATGTTTCAGGAAAAAATTCTTTCTGTCTTTCTAATTCAGGAAAATCAGTAAAATTAAATTTAATTAAATAATGTTTTATTTTATTTTTTCTTAGAGGAAAGTAATGTGGAATATAATGATAATTATAATATGCACCTCTAATTCTACGACCAAAAGCAAATATTTTTCAAATCAAAATTCACACACATATAGTTGTAAATCAACTACTTAAAATTCCAACACCATAATTGATTTTATATTCATTTATTTTTTGATTTTTGAATTTTTCATATTGATCTCATAAATTTACTTCTTTTAAAAAAATATCTTTAGAATCAAAATTATGGATTTGTAAGTAAATAGCTTGAGGTAAAATGCTTATTATTTTTTTTCTTTTTTTGACTTGCATAAAAATATAAAAGAAAAAAATAATAGTCAAAATAATAAAGATTCAAAATATTAATCAGTAAATTGAATTATTTATGTTATTAAAAAAATCACTGACTTTTGCTGATTTAATTTGAATAAGTCTGTATTTTAGTGCAATTACATTTAAAGATGCAAAAATAGATAAAAGAAATACAATAATGAAGAAAAATGAAGAAAAAACAGTTGTTTTTCTATAAATTTTTACAAGAAAATTATTGTATATTAGTTCTTCAGATAATTTAGTATTCATAGTATATTACTTCATTAATTTTATATTTCATTAATAATTCAAACATTTTTATTTGTTCTTCTACTGATAAATTTTCAAAATTATCTATCATGTTTTTAGATTCTACTTTTATATAAGGATTATATCTTTCTTTTACTTGAAAATTAAAAATAATAAATTCAGTTCAATGGCGAGAAAATATGTTTTGATCACTATAAACTCATAATCAAGATGCAGTACACAATAATATTCCAAAAATTATAATTTGAGTAAATTCAAAACTATGATTTAAAAATTTATCTACTAATACTATTATTACAATTTGTGAAATGGTAAAAACCAAAATAAATCAACAAATAATCACGTTTTGACTACTTCAGTCTCGACTTTTAAAAAACTTTTTGGATCTTTCTAAAAAATAATCTCTAAAATTAGAATAATTATTTAACTGTTGTTGTAAGTTTTGATTGTTTAATGCTGTTTTGTCATTATATATATTTGAAAAATCACAGTTAATTAAATAATGACGAATTTTGTTTTTTCTCAATGGAGTGTAATTTGGAATATATCTTGGATTATTTGCTACAGGTGAATTTTCGTAAAAAAACACATTATATTTAAACAATAACATTCAAAAACATATTGTCGAAGTTCAACTACTCCAAATTCCAACTCCATAATTTAATTTATATTCTCTAAAATGTTTTGTCTTAAATTTTTTATATTCTTCTCATAAATTATTTTCTTTTAAAAATGAATCTTTATATTCAAATCCGTTCACTTGTAAATAAATCGCTTGAACTAAAACAGGAATTAATTTTTTTCTTTTTTTATTTTGTGTATAAGCATAAATAATTGTTAAAAAAATCAAGAAAATAAAAATCAAAAAAATTAATCAATAAATTCAATAATCTATTTTTGAAAAAAATCAATAACTTGTTTAGATGTTGTTTGACTGAATTTGTACTTTAAAATAGCAACATTAAATGAAGCACTAATAGATAAAGCAAAAATATTTATAAAGAAAAATGAAGAAAAAATGGACGTTTTTCTATATTTTTTTACAAGAAAATTATTGTATATTAGTTCTTCAGATAATTTGTTATTCATAATCGGAATATTTTATTGTTTTTCCTCATACATTAGATTAATTGTCAATGTCGCTACTAAGTTCAAGAAAGAAATTCAATTATCTAATACTTCTAAAAATTCACCAATTGGATTTAGAATTGAAGTAGTTATCATCAAAATTTTTTTCTCTGCTGATTTTGCTATCAAATTTTCAAAAGTTTTATTTAAAGTTTGAATTGCAGAAACAAATCTTATAAATTTTGTGGGTTTATAATTTTTAATAGTATTTACAAACTTTATATAATTTTTTTGAAAAATGGGAATTAAATTTTTTGCTTTTTTTTCAAATAAATCACTAATTCCTTTGATTAATGGTTTATAAATAAATTTATTCTTTAAATAATCTATAATAACTTCTGCATTGTCGTTTTGTTTATTAAATATATCTTGAATTTCTTTATATTTTTTGTTAAAAAATTCAGTCATAATATTTAATTCTGTAGAGTAATAAAAGTCTCGAATGTCTGCTAAATTCTTTTCTACTTCTTTTTCTTCATCTATACTCATTTTTAAAAATATTGTAGATACTGTGGCTTGGATAGTTGCGCTGACTGCTTGCGGTATTGTAGCTCCAAAAGTTCAAAAAGCAGCTGCGGTATAAGCAGCAGCTAAACCTCACGCTACAGCAGTTAAAGCTATGCTAATAGAGTTAAAAGTCTTATTTTTTTGTTCAACTTTTTCTAAATACTTAATATAATTTTTTAATTTTTCTTTTTTAGAAAAAAATGATGTTTTTACTTTTTCTCAATCATTACTTGTAATTAGAACTTGTTGTTTCTTCTTAGAATTTACTAAATCTGTGTTAGAACTTTTTATAGAACTTGTATTTGACTTATTTTTATTAATGCTTCTTGAATCTTTAATTTCTTTTTTAGTCACAGTTTTAGATTCATTAACAATATTAGAGTTTATTAAATTTCAGTCTTTTGTTTTAAAATTTTCACGACCAATAGAATCGATAATCTCTTGTTCAGTTAATTTACCAGTTGTAAAATCATTAGTTTTTTCTTTCCATTTTTCTAAAAACTGTTCTCTTTCAACTCCTATTGGTAAATTTTCAAGAGTATTTTCAACAAAATCAGCAACTTCTGGTTTAGCAAAATATAAGGCTGATTCATAAATATTGTCATCATCTCTTATAGGAACTATATCGATTGGCTCAGTTGGTATTTGCGGTACCTGCATAGGATTTGTGGTATCGTGAGTATTACTTAAAACCATTTGATGTTGAACAACTGGTTGAAAAGCATAGGCAAGTTGAGATACATCACCTATTTGAAATAATATTTTTTTCATAGTGTCTCCTAAAATTGTTTTTTAATTTAATTAGTTAAAAACAGTTAGCGAGACTCTGCCGATATTATTAGTATATTTTTTAAAAAACCTGAAGATAAATTGTAAAAATAAATATTTAAGTTCTATTATCAACTTATTAAATTTATTTATTTTAAAAAGAAAAGTGTTTCTTGTATTGTAGAATTTTCTAATTTTGCTTAACACAATTTACCTCTACAACAAAATTATACTCCTAAATTAAATATGTTTATTTTTTATATAAAATTAAATTAAAAACACTACTTTTGT
This sequence comes from Mesomycoplasma hyorhinis ATCC 17981, assembly GCF_000383515.1. Lineage (GTDB taxonomy): Bacteria > Bacillota_I > Bacilli_A > Mycoplasmatales > Metamycoplasmataceae > Mesomycoplasma > Mesomycoplasma hyorhinis. The sequence goes on along the minus strand of NZ_KB911496.1, from coordinate 17,081 downwards.
ACATTTTTTAAAAAATTGATAATTTCTTCTTTGTTTATATTAGGCTTATAAACCAATTCTTTTACTTTAATTTCATCAGAAAAACTAATTCCTGCCAGTTGAATAAATTCCATCTGACTATCACCTTTTAAAGCAAGAGCAAAGATTATTTTAACTATTTGATTATCTCATTTTAATTCATTTTTTAAATGTACAATGCAAACATCGTTTTTAAGTATGTGCTTTTCAGAATCACTGTCTCCGTGAGGTAATAGTAAGTAATTACCTAAAGCAACTGAAGATAGTTGGTCACGTTTTATCATAGAATCAAGATATTCTTTTGTTACAGAATTATTACTAAAAAATACTTTAAAAACAAAGTTAAATACTTCATTTTTGCTATAAAGTTCTTGATTTAAAAATATATTTTCTTTTTTAAGTATTTTGTTCATTGTCTACCTTTAATAAAATTTCGATATCTTCTAAATTTAATTTAGTATTTTCTTGTAAAAAATGTTTAATTTGCTTCATTTTTACAGCATTTTGAATTTCTTGTGCTTGTTTATCCTCTATAAAATCAAATTGTAGAATTGATTTAAATACATCTAAAATAGGTTGTTTATTTAGATGAAATTTCAAAACGTTTTGATAAATTAAGTTAAATCTTTCTTTTTCAGAAATTTTAGTAATTGGATTTCTAGCAACTCTTGTGTTTAAGTCAAAAAGTTGTTTATTTTCAAAGCGTTTTAGAGTATTGAGAAAGTATTTCTGAAGTTGAATTTCTTTAAATTCTTTAAAATTCGATGTTAGTATTTTAATATTAATAGAAGCCAAATTTTTGATATTTTTTATAATTTCTACATCATTAGCACTTTCACTAACAAATTTTAATTTCTTTAAATAACCAAGATAACCTAAATAAGAATGAAGTGAATTTACAAGAAGTAATTTTCTAAAAGTATAAGCATCAATGTCTTTGACATAGCTAATTAATTTAAGTTTTTTACTTCTTTTTTGTTCATTTTTATCAGCTATAACTTCAAAAAAATTATCTACAAATACATCAATATTTTTAGATTTTTTATTAGGAATTATTCTATCAACAACTAAGTTAATAAATCTAATATTAGGTTGAATATCAAAAAATAATTTAGCAAATTCAGAAGATATTTTATAACCATTTTCAAAGCATAAAATAAATTGTAATTTCGAAAAAGTTTGAAAATGCTTTTGCAAATATGGAACTAAATATTTTAAATTATTTGATCCTAATGAAGTTGTAATATATTTTGATTGTTTTAAATATGTTTTTAACTTTGCATCTTCTAAATTAATTGCTTGAATGTTTTTGATAATTACTTCATTTTTGCTGTTTATATCAATTATTTTGTATTGTTTTTTTTGACTAATTTCATCTACTAAATCTTGATTTTTGTCAACAAAAATAATTTCAAAATCATTTTTGTTAAAAATATAAGCTACTAATCCACGACCTATATTTCCAGCTCCAAAAATTAAAACTTTATTTTTTATTTTTGATTTCATTGATTATATTTTTGTATCCTTTTAAATCTAAAAACTGATTTATTATAAAATAATGTGCATCAGGATTTTGTGCTTTGATTCTATCTGCTAAAGATGAAATTGTGATGATGCATTTTTCAGTTTTATCAATATTAGAAATTGATTTGTGTAGTACTTCAATATTGTTTAAGTTTTCTTCTTTTAATAGTTTTTTTAGTATTCCGCTTCCCATTACAGAAGAACCCATTCCTGCATCACAAATAAATCAAATTTTAGAAAAATCATGAGCTTTATTTTCTTTTTTACTATTATCAGAAAGTTTTAAAGATCTGGATAATTGTTGTGCTTGTTCTAGGTCAATATTTTTGTTTTTTACTTCTTTTTTAAAGAATTTTTGTTTTATTTTAGAAAAATATAAAATCACTAAAGATACTAAAAAAGAACTAATAGCTGATCCAAAAATTCCCAAGCTCAAACCTGCTAAATCCATTCCAGTTTTTTTCACCTGAATATATTCTGCAATAATAGAACCAGGACTAACAGGTGCAACTGCTCCAACATCAAAGATTTGGAAAATTGCATTTCCTACTACACCACCTGCTATAGCCGCTATTATTAAAATAGGTTTTAGTAAAACAAATGGAAAGTAAACCTCATGAATTCCGCCAAATAGATGAATAATAGAAGATGAACCAGCTTGTGATTTAACACTTTTGTCTTTTCCGAAAATTAGTCAAGCTAATAAAATTCCTAGCCCAGGACCAGGATTTGATTCAAGTAAAAATAAAATTGATTTACCTGAATTTTGAACTTCCTGTGTTCCTAAAGGAGTAAAAATTCCATGATTTATAGCATTATTTAAAAATAAAACTTTTGCAGGTTCTACAACAATAGCTACAATAGGATAGAGTTTGTGTTCTTGCATTTTACCTACAATTAATGATAAAAAAACATTTATATAAGCTATGATGTAAGCAGAAAAGAAAAACGCAGGAAAACAAAGTAAAAATCCTAAAATTCCTAAGTAAAAATTATTTACTAACATTTCAAAACCAGGTTTAATTTTGTGAATTCAGTTTTTTTCAGTGTGTTTTAAAACTAGTGCAGCAAGTGGAGAAAGTATCATAACTCCCAAAATCATTACAGATTCTTTTCCTGCTATAGATTTAAAAATTTCACTATCTCCTGCAGCAATAACAGCTGAAGCTATTAAAGCAGAAATAGCACCTCCACGAATTGAATAAATTTTTTTACCAGCAAAAAACCCAATTAAAATAGGAATAAGATATTTAATACCAACTCCTACCATACCTGCTAAAGTAGAATTTGGAGTTCATCCTGTTGGAATGAAAAACGAAGTAAGTAAACCTCAAGCGATAAAAATACCAATAATTGGCATAATCATTGAAGATAAAAATCCACCAAAACTTTGAATTTTTACCTTCATTTTTAAAGCAATGTCTTTATAATTTAAGTTCAAATTTTTTTCCTTTCTTTTTTAATTAAATTATAAAAATTGACTTTATTTTTCTTGATATATGTAACAAAAAATACAAATTGTAAAATTTTATTTTTTCATTCTGTTTGTTATAATTTTTTAATAAAGATTTCTAATATGAACAACAAAAAATTTAAATATTTCTATTTATGAACTCTATTGTTACCTTCATTTTTGTTTTTGTCTTGTAGTTCAGAACAAGAAAACCATAATCTAAAAATAGAAGAAAAATTAAAAAAAGATGAAGAAAAAAGAAGAGATATTGAAGAAAAAATAAAAAAAAGAGACCTAAGAAATTCAGAAAATTCACAAATTAATAACCTAAAGAAAACTTGAGATGCTTTTTCAGAAGATTTTTGACAAAATATTTTTATACCTTGCCAAGAAAACCAGTCAGATTTTTGTAATCCAAGGGCTGAAATTAATAATCCTGAAGCAGTTTATTCAAGAGAAGCTAAAATAAACTTAATAAAAAAAATAACTTATATAAACTTCAAAAAATTATTTTTTAACACACTATTTAAATATGAAAAAATTTTAGATAAAGAACCATTGCCTGAAATCATAGTGAAATCTCCAACTCTCAATGAGAATATTGCAAACATTAAACAAGCCCAAACCATTCCTCTTGTTCAAGCTAAAATTAATTTAAAACAAAACAAAATAATTGAAAAAACTTTTGATGAATTAATACAAAATCAAATTATAAATGTAGTTACCACAAAGAATGTTATTCCTTGAAAAGATCCAGAGTTTTTGAAATATCCAGAAAATTTTATTGTTTGACATATTTATTTTTCAGATGATGAACAAAAAATGTTTGTTTCATATCAACAAGCACATTTTCATCCAGATAAGTCAGTTCATATTTTTGGCCAAAATCAAGTTATTAAAATAGAGTTTAATAAATAGAATAAAAAAAACTACATTTTTGAGTAGATCCCCTTTTATTAGAAAAATAGAAAAGTGGATCTGCTCATTTTGTAGTTTTTTTAAAGTATTTAGTTTGCTAATTTTCCAAAAATATTTGTAAGAAGTACTTCTTCAATCTTATATTCTTGCGCGTCTTTTCTTTCGGTGACTAAAAATGATTGTGGTTTAAATAAATGATTTATTTTTTCTAGTGTGGAAGCACCCTTGCATAAAAAATCATCAGCTATTTCATTTTTAGGTCAACAAATTAATGAAGTAAAATTCAAGTTATTTTTTTGTTTATTGTTTAAAGAATTCTCATTAGCTTTTTTTACATATTTTTGTGTCATCTGAATTAAATCTCTGGTTTTTTCAGGACTTATGTCTTTGTTTCCCTTGCCTTTAATTTCAATATTAATTTGGTGTTGATTGATGCAAACAATGAAATCAGGATAAGATTTTTTTACTTGAGTTTGTTCAAAGTAATCTCAAAATATACTTTTTGAATTATTTGTAAAGTTTCTAAATCAAATGTTAATTTCCAAATCATCATCAGCATCTTCTTCTAATCATTTAGTAAAGAAAGAAACAAAATCTTTTTCTGGTTTTGAATCTACAGAAACTTTTACTTCATTTTTTCCCAATTTTTTATTATTGGAATAGGCATATTTTTCAATTTCACTTTTAATTTCTATATAATTTTTTGAAGAATCTTTTGAGTCATTAATGTCAATAATTTCATAATCTTCTACATATTCTTCTGGTGGAGCAATGATTTGTTTTATATTTAAAGTAGGATTAGTATTTTCTCAATTTTCTACATTTAGTACTTTAATATCCTCTAGTAAATCAGTTAAAATATAGTGTTTATAATATTGAATTGAAATTCTAATATTTTCATTAAGTTTCTGATTATAAATTGATTCAATATTCTCTCACATATCTGTGGTTATTAGTGTGCTGTATTTTTTTATTAATGATTCATTAAAAATTTCAAGCTCAATTTGATCGAAAATTGTTTTTTCTATAAATCTACCCTCGTTGATATTGCTTTTTCTTGTAATCTTTAAAAAGTCTTGATTTTTCTTTCTAAATTTTTCAAATTTTTCACAAATTTGTTCAAATTCTTTGGAAATTAATTCATAAACTTTTTCTTTGTAAGTTTGATTTATTTTAATTATGCTAGATTTATCAATCTCTCCAACAACAAATTTTTTGTTTTTGTATTGCTCTTTTAAATAATAGATTCTTTCGCGTAAATTTTGGTCAAATTTTTTATTATTTGAATAAACAAAAAATTCATTAGCTATTGAATTATTTAATTCTTTTCTGTGATCTTCGTTATCAATTTTTATAGGAAGAGGAAAACGCTTAATTCTTCCAAGTGTTTGTTGGTCAAGTGTTTCTGAAGAAACATTTCTTAACTGAACTAACATACAAGCTCTAGGAATATCTCAACCAGTTGCAGGTCCAACTTTAAAAATTATTACATCAACATCACTGTCTTTTTTAGATAAAGAATTTAAATCTGTTTTTGAAGTATTACCAGCAACAGTTTTTGTTTTTTCTTCTGAAAAATATTTAGCATAACTCAAATTATATTTTTCCAAAATTTTAATAATCTGTTTTATTTCCTTGTTAAATTCAGCTTCTTTTTCAAGCATTTTATCTTTTACTTGAATAAGCATAGCAGGATTTACTTTTCATAAATTTTTTAATTTTTCATCATCACTAATTTGTTTGTATTGTTTTTTAATATCAACAAAAGTTGTACAAGCTTGTTCTAATAGAAACAAATTATCTATTTCATCTGTAGATTCGTAAGAGATGTTTAAGTTGACATTTTTATTAGATTTTAGAAGTTTTCAATTATCATCATCTAAATCTTTGTTTGTTATTTCCACAATATCATCATTTTCTTTGGGTGTAGCAGTCATCATTAATTCAAAAACATTATCTAGTTCCTTTATTTTTTTATCAAATGATTTTGCATCTGGTTTTTCACTTATTTTTGATGTACCAATATGTGCTTCATCTCTAATGTAAACAACATAGTAATCCGATCTTAATTCATCAATAAAAGCATCTAATTTTCCTTCTTTTACAAAGATAGTTGACTTACCAAATGAAGAAGTTCCAAAAATGAAAACATCTGCTTCTTTAGCTAAAATATTATATTCTTGATCGCCTTTAGCTTCTTTTTGTTTGGAAGGAGATTCTTTATATTTTATAGTTGCATTTTTCATTGAATTTAAATAAAATTTGTATTGTTCAAATTTATCTAAAGTTTGTTTAGGCAATTCAGCATTAGAAATTGTATTGTAAATAAAAACCAGTTTTTTACCTGAGTTTTTATCAAATTCTTCCATTATCCTATCAATAAAGTTTGCAATAATAAATGTTTTGCCTGAACCTGTTGGTGCCTTAAAGGTAATTGAGGCTTTTTGTTGACTATCAAATGCATTTTCTCATTTAGCTACTAATAAATCAACTGCTTTGGCTTGTTTTTCACTAAGTTCCATTATTTCTCCTTTTTTACTTTATTTTTCTTCATTTTCTTCTTTATATGGTCTTAAAGAAGAAAGAGTTTTTAATACAGAATCATCAAATTTTTCTTTATCTTTATTGATTCCAAAATCTTTTAAAAGTTTTAAAAATTTATCTTTTAATTCTTGATTGGTTATATTGTTATTTAACAAAGAAGTGTTGTAAGTTTTAGATCAAAATACATTTAAACTTGTATCAAATGCTTCATTTTTCTTGATTCATTCAAAGTCTTTTTGACCTTTTGTGCCTTGTCCTTTATTAATTCTATAAAGTCTTTCATATGTTACGTTTTGACCAATATTATTTTCGTTATTAGTTACTAAAACAAAAGAACGATTTCCGCCATCTTCTTTATTAAGTTCTAAAACCGCTTGTCCAGTTGTACCTGAACCTGCAAAGAAATCTAAAACTCTCATATCTTTTTTATCAGAAAATAAATTAATTAAATATTTCATCAAACCAACAGGTTTCGCAAAATTAAATGCCGTTTTATCAAATAAAACTTCAGTTATTTCATTAGCTGATTTTGTTGTGTAAAAACCATTACTTAATCTATTGTAATTTTTATCAATTACATTATTAAATCTTCGACCTGCTACTTGAGTTTCTATTTCAAAAGTTTTTGGATTAAATTTTACAAATTGATATTGTTTTCTTTTTGCTACTCAAAATCCTTCGTTATTTTTTATTACCTGAATAAATCCTTGTTTTTTACCTTCTAAATATGTTTTATATGATCAAGTATAACACGCAGATTTGGGTTTTTTTATATTGGTAAACAACTTAAAAAAAGTACCATCTGGAGCTTCTATTTCGTAATCAAGACTTTCTAAATATTTAAAAGTAGATGCACTTGATCCACGGTGTAAATCCACTAATCTGTAATAACCTCTTTCGTCAAAGAACTCATCTTTTAAATCAAATCCTGAATCAGAGAAAGATTGTTCATTATGTTTTAAGTAATTAAAAGTTTTTTTGTTTTTATTTTTAGCATAACACAAAATATATTCAGTTATTGTATCTATAGAATATTGAGAACTTGTATTTCCACTAGGACCTGTTTTTTTCATTCAAATTAAATTCGCAACAAAATTTTCTTCACCAAAAATTTCATCCATTAAAACTTTTAAATAAGCTTGTTCATTATCATCGATGGATACAAAGATGACTCCGTCTTCTTTTAGAAGTTGTTTTGCTAATTTTAATCTTTCGTTTAAAAGATTTAATCATCCTGTTCTTGAAAATTTGTCCCGATATATAAATTTATCAGCAGTTATTTCATCATCAGTTAAATTATTTCCATCATCTGATGTCTTTTGTGTGTTATAAGGAGGGTCAATGTAGATTAAATCGAAGTTAGAATCCTCTCTCTCTCTCTCTCTCTACTCCTATAAGGTTCTTTAAAACATCATAATTTTCTCCAATGATTAAAGAATTTTGTAAATTATCCTTCATTTTTGAAGAAGAAAAAGATAATTTTTCGTCTTTTTCAAGTATTGCGATGCTTTGATTATTAATTTCTGGTGCTTCGTCAAAAACAAACCCAGTTGCTACTCTTTGTTTTAAAAATCTTCAAATTTGTTCAAAGTCATCTATAGAAATTTTGTCATTATTTTTTAAAATTTCTAAATTTAGTTTAATTAA
>NZ_KB911496.1:7363-8677 GCF_000383515.1 Mesomycoplasma hyorhinis ATCC 17981 | reverse complement strand
ACGTTTTGACCAATATTATTTTCATTATTAGTTACTAAAACAAAAGAACGACTTCCGCCATCTTCTTTATTAAGTTCTAAAACTGCTTGTCCAGTTGTACCTGAACCTGCAAAGAAATCTAGGACTCTTGTGTTTTCTTTAGGTTTTAAAGAAATTAATAATTTTAGTAAAGAAACAGGTTTAGGAAAGTCGAAAGCATTTGATAAGATTTTTTCTAAATCTTTTGAACCAGTTTTAGTACTTGTACTAGAAGAAAAAATTAAATCCTTTAACTTGTAAACAAATTCTCTTCTTTTTGGAAATATTTTATAAGAATTATCACTTGTTGTTTTAACTACTAAATTAAATAATTCTGCTTTTACTTTGTTTTTTTCTCACCTTCATACCCCTTGTTTACCTAAGTGATTTTTAGAAGGAAAAATTTCTGTAAATCCTTCTTTATTTTCGATACTTATTTCAGTTCCGTTTGTATAAATAGGGTAATATAAGTTTGGTCTATTATCAATATTAAAATTATTTTTGCCTGAATTTTCTAAACTATTATCTAAAAAATAAGGAGAAATTTCATCTTCAAAGATTTCTCTTGTTTTTGCTTCATACACATAAGGCATAATTTTTTCTAAAAAATTCATATTTTGTTTTATCTCAAGACTTACTTTATCTTTATTTTTACAATAAACTAGAATATGTTCATAAGTTGAAGCGAAAAAGTTTTTTATTTGTCTACCAGCTTTATTAGATACTCATATAAAATTTCCAATAAAGTTATAATCAAAAATTTCATCCATTAACACTTTTAAATAAGCTTGTTCATTATCATCAATTGAAACAAATATAACTCCATCTTCTTTTAGAAGTTGTTTTGCTAATTTTAATCTTTCGTTTAGAAGATTTAATCATCCTGTTCTTGAAAATTTGTCCCGATATATAAATTTGTCAGCAGTTATTTGTTCATCAGTTAAATTATTTCCGTCATCTGATGTCTTTTGTGTGTTATAAGGAGGGTCAATGTAGATTAAATCGAAGTTAGAATCCTCTCTCTCTCTCTCTCTCTACTCCTATAAGATTCTTTAAAACATCATAATTTTCTCCAATGATTAAAGAATTTTGTAAATTTTCCTTCATTTTTGAAGAAGAAAAAGATAATTTTTCATCTTTTTCAAGTATTGCGATGCTTTGATTATTGATTTCTGGGGCTTCATCAAAAACAAAACCAGTAGCTACTCTTTGTTTTAAAAATCTTCAAATTTGTTCAAAGTCATCTATAGAAATTTTGTCATTATTTTTTAAAATTTCTAAATTTAGTTTAATTAA
>NZ_KB911496.1:0-5398 GCF_000383515.1 Mesomycoplasma hyorhinis ATCC 17981 | reverse complement strand
AAAAGTTTTAAAAATTTATCTTTTAATTCTTGATTGGTTATATTGTTATTTAACAAAGAAGTGTTGTAAGTTTTAGATCAAAATACATTTAAACTGTATCAAATGCTTCATTTTTCTTGATTCATTCAAAGTCTTTTTGACCTTTTGTACCTTGCCCTTTATTAATTCTATAAAGTCTTTCATATGTTATGTTTTGACCAATACTATTTTCATTATTAGTTACTAAAACAAAAGAGCGACTTCCGCCATCTTCTTTATTTAGTTCTAAAACTGCTTGTCCAGTTGTACCCGAACCTGCAAAGAAATCTAGGACTCTTGTGTTTTTAGAAGGAAATAAGTCAATTATGTATTTGATAAGATTAACTGGTTTTGGAAAGTCAAAAAAAGAGTCAAAATTAAAAATAGATCGAAGCATCAAACTTCCATCACTTGTAGAAGCCCTTTGTATTTGCTGGTGATTGTCTGTGTTTTCTACTAATTTATTTAATGTAGAATTAAAAACAACACTTCTAGGATTTTGTTTTTTTGAATTTGGTATTTTATCTTGAACATCATATCTAAAAACTTGATATGAATCTTTAATTTTCTGAACTTTAATCTCATTATTTTTAACTTTTTCTAAAAAAGTTTGTTCAGAAACTGTTCATCTTCCATATTTATTTTTTCTTACTGTTTTTGGAATTATAGGAACATAGCCCTGTGAAATTAATAATTGTCGTTCACTTGTAGAGTAGTCATAAATTATTGTATCAGTTGTTAAGTCTTCAGTAATTAAATTAAAGTCGATATTATTATCCGTTTTGAATAAATTTAATTTTTCATTTCATCAAATAATGTATGCCATTTTCTTTCGATCAAAAATTGTTTCTTCATTACTTCCTTTTTGAAGGATTGCTAATTTTTTCTCTCATTTTTGAATTTTTTCATTTCATTTTCACTGGTCCGAATTTTCCGCGATGTTTATTTTTTTAATCTTCAGTTTTTCAATATTTTTTGAATAAACTAAAATATATTCATGATTTTGTGAAAAGTATTTTGCATCTTGTTTACTACCTCAAGCACTTATTCATATTAAATTAACTACGAAATTTTCTTCACCAAAAATTTCATCCATTAACACTTTTAAATAAGCTTGTTCATTATCGTCAATTGAAACAAATATAACTCCATCTTCTTTTAGAAGTTGTTTTGCTAATTTTAATCTTTCGTTTAAAAGGTTTAATCATCCTGTTCTTGAAAATTTGTCCCGATATATAAATTTATCAGCAGTTATTTGATCATCAGTTAAATTATTTCCATCATCTGATGTCTTTTGTGTATTATAAGGAGGGTCAATGTAGATTAAATCGAAGTTAGCATCCTCTCTCTCTCTCTCTACTCCTATAAGGTTCTTTAAAACATCATAATTTTCTCCAATAATTAAAGAATTTTGTAAATTATCCTTCATTTTTGAAGAAGAAAAAGATAATTTTTCGTCTTTTTCAAGTATTGCAATGCTTTGATTATTGATTTCTGGTGCTTCATCAAAAACAAACCCAGTTGCTACTCTTTGTTTTAAAAATCTTCAAATTTGTTCAAAATCATCTATAGAAATTTTGTCATTATTTTTTAAAATTTCTAAGTTTAATTTAATTAATTCTTTTTGATTTTCATTTAAAGATGATTTAGAAATTTGCTCTAATTCCTTTAAATGATCTTTTAAAAGTTCTTCTTTTTTGTTCATTTTTTCTCCTTATAAATAATTTAGAAAGATTGTAGCAAAAAAGAACAATGAAAAAACTAAAAAGTAAAGGTATTTCTGCCTTTACTTTTTACATATTAAATTAACTATCAAATTCTACTTCTTTTTGCATCATAGAATATAAATCAATTGATGAATCTGCATCTATTTCTTGAACTAATCATGTTTTTTTGTAATCACAAAGTTGAATAAATTCATCTCATCTGTTATTACCTTTAATTTCTTTTAAAGTTACAACAATTCCAAATTTTATTGAATTTTGTTCCTCTGAAGTTGATCTATCTTTTTTGGTTACACTAACTCCTCAGGCATCGTTGTCAATATATTTTTTCGGATTGTTTTTAATTTGATTATTTTTTACTTTTACAAACTCAATAATATTTTTGACATTGTCTCATTTTCTAAACAATTCTCTTACTTTTTTTTCTGGTAAATTTAAGTTTCCTTCATAGGTTTGTTTGTTTTTGTTGATTGAGTCAATTTCAATTTTTTTATTAGAATTAATTTTTAATTTTCCAAATTTAAAATCTAATTCTGTGTTTGTATAATCAATACCTTGTAATCTAGATGTTGTTGTGAAATAGCATAAAGTTGCTTTTGTAATAAAAGGAAAAGTATTATTTGATATTGGAACATAAATATTATGATTGTAAGTTTGATATTCTAAAGATTCAGAGTTTATTAAAAATTTAATTTCGTCTTTTTTACTTTTTATAATTTCTTGAATATGTTTTGGTACAACACCATAACCTTTTGTATTTAAATTTGTCATATTTTCTTTTTGTCAACTAATAGCAGAATCAATTATCAAAGCTTTTGCTAATTCTCTTGGTAAGCCTAAAATATGAATTAAAAACGCAACTTTTCTTGTAATTCAAGGTGCAGCGAATGAAGTTCCGGATACAGTGTGTTGCCCTTCGGGTGTACAAACATTAATGTTTTCACCATAATAACTTACATCTGGTTTGATAAAAAAAGAAAGAGAAGGTCCTTTTCTTGAAAAATCAGAAGGATTTCCTTCATTATCTACAGAATTTACTACAATTGAGTTAATAGAATCTGCTGGTGAACCAATTCTTTCAACATTAGGATATAAATCTGATTTATTAGTTCCAGCAACTACAAAAATAATATCATATTTAGCTTGAAGCTCATCTAATAATGAAGCTATTGGTGAAATACTGAAAGGATTAATTTCCTGCATCGAACCCAAAGATAAGTTTCAAACTTTAATATCTAAATTTGCAAGAACAATTTCTTCTATCATTTTTAATATAGAAAATGTATTATAGTTGTTTGAGGTTGATACTCCGAACAATCTTACTCTAAAACTTCCACAACCATCTTCTAATTTTTTATTTGCACTTGGACCATCTACTATTATATAACTTACAGCAGTACCGTGTAATCTATCTTTTGGATTTATAGGAATATTTTTATCTAATTTATTATGAAATTCAACTCATTTTCCAAAATAAACTTCCTCAGGATTTTCTACAAAAAAAGTATCAATTACTCCAACTATTGGTTCGTTATCGGGATTAGGGATATTGATTAATTTTTGAGTAGATTTTGAAACAAATTCTGATTCATCTACTTTTACATTATCCTCTACAGCCATTGCAACTAAATAAGGGAATTTGGCTAGTAACAGCTTGTATTCTTCAATGTTTAAAATAACCACAGAATTTTTAATAGGTAAAGACTTATATCGTATATTTGCTTCTTTAAAAATTTCAAAAATATCTATTGCAACGTCATACAAAGTAACAAGAATATTATCATTTAAGTCATTAGTAATTTCTTTTCTTTTTGTTCTAACTTTTTCTAGAAAAAAAGCATCAATTATAATACCAATATAATTAGTTTTAGAAATGCTGAATTTATTAAAAAGTGCTTCAAATTCCTTTGGATTTTCATAAATATTTTCAATATCTTGATAATGAATTTGTTTGTCAAATTTTAGTTGTGAAATTTGTATAACTTTTTCCAAATTTTTAACAGCTTGGTAAAGTACTTCCAAACTTACATAATGAGTAATAATGTGCTTTAGTGTATTGTTTGATTGGTCAAATTGAATTCCTATAATTGAACTATTATTTTTTCGTAAATTAGATTCTAAAAAATATTTTACTCTATTAGATTTCGCAACTACATCATTGTAATAAAGAGAAACGATTGGTTTTATATTTAAAGAATTTTTTTTATTTTCTTGAATTCAAAATTGAATAAGTTGTTTTAAATCTTCTAAAAGACTTTTTAAGTGTTCTATACTTACAAATGCATTTTTAGGAATATTGGGATTTCCTGGAGTATTACCCTTTTTAGATAAAAACTTTCCATTTTTCAATCATAAAACTTTATTTACAGATTTACTCATTATTTTCTTCCAAAGAATTTGTTTGTTGTGTTATACCTTGATGTTTGTTTTTTAAAATTGCTATTTCAGAAGCAGAAAAACCTTGAGTTTTTAATTTTTGTGCACTTGGCATTTCTTTAAAAAGCTTAATATATAGTTGCCTTAAATAATCATAAGGTTGGTCGGTGTTGCAAAAAGCAAAAGAAATTTTGATTAGATTTTTTAAATCACCTGGCAACGGAATATTGTTGTATAAACTTAAAATTTTATTAAACAATTCTTTATTTTTGGATGTGTTTTCAAAAATAGTTAAATAGTAATCTAAAATATTTTCAGCAATTTTTAATAATTCTTTTTTAGAATATCTATCAAAATTTACTATGTAATCAAAACGTCTTAATAAAGCTTTATCAAGAAAATCTTGCAAATTAGTTGTTGCTATTAAAATAGCTTTTGAACTCAAGTCATCCATTCCTTTTAATACAGCTGATACAGCTCTTCCCATTTCTCTTAAATCTTGAGAATCCATTCTATTTAAAGCTAAAGCATCAATTTCATCAAATAAAATTACGATTTTATCCAAGAAAGGAAAATTGTTAATTTCTTCAAAAAGTTGTGAAATATTTTTAGTAGTTTGACCCAACTTACTATCAATTATTGAAGAAAAATCAACAATATACAGAAGTTTTTTTAATGATTTTGCTATGTATTTAGCCGATTCAGTTTTTCCTGTTCCGGGAAGCCCACTAAATAAAAATTTATTTACAAGAGAGTTGTTTTTTGTTGATCTTATAATATTTAAAATATCCTCTTTAATATCTTTTGGTAAAGGGATATTTTCTGAATTTAAATTAACTTTTTTTAAAAATCCAAAATCAAAGTCATGTATTTGAGGGACAAAAACATTGTTATCTCCAGCTAAAAGACCTAATATGTATTCAGCTATTTGATAATCACCTTTATTACTAAAATCTTGAGAAATTAAATACGCTTCATTTCTAAAACCAGCTTCATTTTTGTTTGCAAAATATTTAATTAAATTAATAATATTTTCTTTTTTCATTATTACTCTTTCTGTTATTTAATTTTATAAAATATAAAAAATTTTTGTACTTTAAAATTAAAAAAGTTCATTTTTGAGATGATACCCTTTCTTGAATAAATTTTTGAGTGTTTTAATTAATTATAATTTGGAATGAATGTTTCCCTAAATTTAATGGGAGACATTCATTTTATTTTATCTTTAATTCGTTTGTAATTGTAATAATAAATATAATTTGCAATTGCTTTGTGAAATT
>NZ_KB911495.1 GCF_000383515.1 Mesomycoplasma hyorhinis ATCC 17981 | reverse complement strand
TATAGTTCACTTTTTATTTCGTGGTTTTTTCTTAAGACTTTCAACTCTTAATTTGTCATAAATTTTTTCTCAAAAATATACTTGATTTAAAAAATTTTTTTGACTTGTATTAGCAAAATCAGGCTTTTTAATTTCAATTCCTTTTTTGTATTTTTTTACACATTCTAATTTAAATTCTATTGAATATTTCATAAAAAATTCCCTTTTCTATTTTTCTAAGAAAAGAGAATCTGCTCATTTTTACATTGATCTTTTGTTAAAAAGATGAAGATTTCAAATAAATGAGAATTTTTTGTTTGAACACTTAGATTGGTAACAATTTGGTTCTTAAATATTTTACATATGCTTTTTGTTAAAGTAATTTATCGTTTTATATTTATTTTCGAAAAGCGTAATTTTTTAAAATTTAAAATAAAGAAAAACTAGTTCTCAAACTTGTTTTTCTTTATTTTTGAAGCAATTTTGCTATTTCTTCTTTGTAAATTGGTTTATTATCTACTCAAGGAGTTTCTAAAATAATTGGAATATTATCAAATAAAGGATCATGCACTATTTTTTGTAAAGTCTCAAAGCCAATAAAACCATTTCCAATATTTTCGTGTCGATCTTTTTTAGAATTTAACTCATTTTTGGAATCATTTAGATGAATAACTTTTAAATAATTTATTAATCTAGTGGATTTTATTTTTGCTATAAATTCTTCATAATTGTGCAAATTATATCCTGCATCTCAAACATGACAAGTATCTAAACAAACACCAACACGTTCTGAATTAACAGCTTCTACAACATAAACTACATCTTCAAAAGTTGTACCTACTTCAGTACCTTTTCCAGCCATTGTTTCGATTGTAATTACTACGTTTTTTGTTTGTGAAAGTATGTATTTTAAAGATTTAATCAATTGTTCAAGAGCTTGTTTATTAGTAAAAGTTGTATAAGAACCGGGGTGTAAAACTAAATATTTAGCTCCAATGTAATTCATCCGTTTTATTTCTTGAATTAAAAAATCATTGGCGAATTGGTGTTTTGTCACACTTGAAGGATTTACTATATAAGGGGCATGAACGATAATATCTTCAGGTGGGATAAGATTTTGATATTTTTCTAAATAAGTTTGTAAATTATAATTAGCAAAATCAACCCTTTTAGTTGTTTGTGGAGCACCTAGGAAAATCATCATTGTGTTTGCTTTATTTTGAAGTGATTCTTCAACTGCATTAGTTAAATAACCGGGTTTTTTAAATGAAATATGAGAACCTAATTTAATCATTTTTTCTTTATTTTCCTTATAAATTGTAAAGTATTTCTTCTAATAATTCAATTTTTATGTCAAAGCTATTTTTAAAACTTTGTTCTAATTTTGCTTTGATATCAAAAACAAAAAATTGTTCAATTAAATGTGAAACTAAAAGAACATTAACCTTTTTATAAACAAAAGCCAATTGATCTGATCACTTTAAATCTGAAGTTATTACCAAATCTGCTTTATGTTTTTTGGCTAATAAAACTGCTTCAATTCCAGCTGAACCTGGTAAAATTGCTAATTTTTTAATTGTTAAATTTTTTTGCAAATTTGTTTGTAAATGCTTTAAATTTAAAGTATTTTTAACTTTTGAAACAAGTTCTAAAAATTTAATATTAGTGTTAACTAAAAGATTATAATCATCAATTGCTTGTGTTGAAGATACTTGTAAATCCAATGAAGATAAAATAGCTCTAGCTGTTGCGTGATTACTTGAGTCATAATTTGTATGCAAAGAAAAAACACTGATTTTTGCTTGATTTATAGCTTTGACCATTGTTTTTTTATATGGACTAAATTGATAATTTTCTTTTTTGGTTTTATAAAATAAAAAAGGGTGGTGAGTAATAATCAAATTAACTTTTTGTTGCAGTGCTCGAGTTAAAATATCAGGTGTTAAATCAATGCAAATAATAATTTTTGAAACTATATTATTAAAATAAAAACTAAAACCTGATTTATCTCAAAGTTCAGCTTTTTCAAGTGGAAAAATTTCATTTAAAAAATTAGAAATTTGACTAATTGTTGTTTTCAAATTAAATTAAATCCCTTTGTTTTCACTTTTTTTGTGGATGTCTTAATTTTTTAAGAATTTCAGATTCAATTTGACGAATTCTTTCTTTAGTTACTCCTCTTTCTTTTGCTAATTCATCAAAACTATGGATTCTGTATTGTTCACCATTTGGATCAGTTCCAAATCCATAACGTTTCATAATGAACACTTTTTCATCATTGTCAAGATTATTTTCAATCATTTGTTTTAAAATTTTAGTTTTTTCTTCTCTTTCAGAGTAATCTATTGGAGAAATTACACTTTCGTCTTTAATAAAATCTGAAAATGAGCTATCTTCTTCTTTACCAATTGCTTTGTCTAAAGAAATAGGGTCAATATTGATTTTTTTAGTATATCTAACTTTTTCAGCTGTAAAATCACCACCCATAACTTCAGCAATTTGCTCATCAGTTGGAGTAACCCCATATTCTTGCTGTAATTCTCTTTCGATTTTGTTAATTTTGTTAATAGTTTCCACCATATGCACAGGAATACGAATTATTCTTGCTTGATCAGCAACAGCTCGAGTTATTGCTTGTCTAATTCATCAAGTTGCATAAGTTGAAAATTTATATCCTTTTGTATAATCATATTTATCAACAGCTTTTAAAATTCCTTGATTTCCCTCAGAAATTAAATCAATAAAAGTAAGACCACGATTTTTGTATCTTTTAGCGTTATTAATTACTAAACGTAAATTTCTATTAATCAATGTATGTCTTGCTCTTTTACCTGCACGACCACCGTTTTTGATTTGTTTTGCCAAATTATTTTCTTCTTCAGGAGTTAGTAATTTTCCATATTTTCCTATTCAACGCATATATCATTTGATGATGTCATTAGTATCGGATAACTTATTTTTATAAGCTGCATCGTTCAAAATATATGGACTTTTGGAATTAATATGAATTTTGTCTAGTTCAATATCATGAATATCCCTAATTTTTAAATCATCTTCAAAATCATCGTCATCCAAAGAATCATCTTCAAGAAAATCGTCATCATCTTTTAGTGATTCCATAAAAGCTAAATCAGAATCTGAATCGTCATAATTGTGATGACTTAGATCATATTGTTTTTCTTTGATTGTTTGGGCAAAGTCTTTTACATCAATATCTTCTTTATCTAAATCATCAGCATCTGTATTTAGAATTTTGTTTTTAATTAATGTATTTAAAAATTCTTCAACTGCTTCATCTGTATCTAATTCAAGTCTATTTTTTTCTAAAAATTGCATAACTTCGTGTTGTGTTAAATATTTTTTATTTAACGCTTTCATTCCTGCTTTTAATTCTTTAATTAATGATGACATATCAAAAGAACCACTTTTTTCTGATTTTGTTTTAGAACTTGTGGATTTCGTAGTTGTTTTAGTTGTGTTTTGCTTTGTAGTTGTGCTTTTTTTAGTTGTTTTGGTTTTGGATTTAGTGGTTGAGGCTTGATTTGCGCTTGATTTTGTTTGAGTTTTCTTTGTAGATGAATTTTTTGCTGGTTTTTTTGAAGAACTTAATGTATCAGTTGTTGTTGCAGATGTAGAAGTTGTTTTTTTTGTTGTCATAATAACTCCTTTTAAGGATTGGATTTTATTTTTGTAGTTTGTTTTTGTTTAAACTGTTTTCTTTTTGTGTTTCTGATATAGAACGTTTAATTTCTTGTTCTGAAGAAGTTTTATTTTTTAATAATTTCGAAAGTGTTGCAATTTTTTGTTTTTGTTTTTCTATATTTAAAGTTTTAATCAGCATTTCTATTTTATCTGCAGAAGTTTCTATTTTTAATGTTTTACCTTTGATAGTTGAAGACGCATTAAGGTTATAATAAACTTTTTTAATCACATCTAAATTAAAATTAGTAGCTACTAATTCAGAATAGTAACTTTGAAATATTGAAGTTTGAAATTGATAATTAAAAAAAGTGATAATTTTTAAAAATTCAGGTTTATGTAATAAAGAAAATAAAAGAATTTTTTCTGATTGAGATATATTAAATACTTTTTTTTGAAATAGTGGGTGTTTAGGTTCAACACCTAAAGTTTCTAAATCGTTAGAAGTAGGTATTAGTGATAAATTGTCGTTGTTAGTAGTAGTTTCTGGATAATAATATCTTGAATTAGAACTTCAGCGATTTACGAGTTTTCAAGAAGCCTTAGGAATAGAAAAATCTTTTTCAGCTTGTTCAATAAAATTGTTTTGAAAATTTATAGAATAATGTTGTAAATATTTTGAAAAATCATAAATAAAAGTATCTAGAGTTTTTAAATCATTTTTAACAATTTTTTCAGATAATTTCTTGTAAACTCAATGAATTGCATCTTGCGTGTTGTCCAGTTCTAATTTTAATGATCCTTTACCATTTGTAACAAAATATTGATCTGGATCTTTTTCTAATTTTCTTTTTAGTACTTTGATAGAAATTTTATTTTCTAAAAGTAGTGAAATTGACTTAAGTGACGCATCAATTCCTGCTTGGTCTGAATCTAAAATTAATATGATTTCAAAAGGTTTTAAATAAGAAATGTGATCTTTTGTTAATGCTGTACCCATAAGAGCAACAACATTTTTAACTTCATCTCTAAAAAAAGCAATCACATCCATAAATCCTTCACAAATTATCAAAGTTTTTGAAGCATTGGCATATTGAATTGCATTTGAATAGTTATATAAAATTTGTGATTTAACAAATAAAGAATTAGCAGACGAATTAATATATTTTGGCCCTAGAGTAGAATCTAAGATTTTACGAGCTGAAAAACCTACAATTTGACCTTCTGAATTTTTAATCGTAAAGATGATACGATCTTGAAAAATGTCTGTCTTGTTTTCAAAGGAAAGAAGTGAATAATTTAGTAAAATTGCTTCATCATGTCCTTTTTTTAACAATTTCTCTTTAATTCCTGATTTTGGACAATATCCCAAAGAAAAATAATCAATTATTTCTTTTGTTAAATTTCTTTGTAGTAAATATTTTTTAAGATAATCAGGACTATTTTGTTTGAGTTCTAAAGAAAAAAATAAAAACGCATCTTCTAGTGCTTTTAAAGCTTTTTCTTCATTTGGAGTAAATTCTTTAACATTTTTTGCGATAAGTGAAGAATTTAAGTTTAGATTGAATGTTTTTTCAAAGTATTCTAGGGTTTTTAAATCATTTCAATTGTTAAGACGTTTAACAAAATAATAAACATTGCCACCAACATTGCAAGAAAAACATTTAAAGATTTTTTTAGATACAGAAACAGATAAAGAAGGTGAAGAATCTTCATGAAAAGGACAAAGACCTAAAAAGTCATTTCCTTTTTTACTTAAATTTATAAAATTTGAAATTACTTCAAAAATATTAACTTGATTGATTATAGTTTCAATTTCTTTATTTAGCATTAACCTTATTTTGCCTTTTCTAAGAAGTTAAGCAATTGATCAATTGCGATTCTACTTTGTTTCATAGAATCACGCTCACGAATTGTAATTGTATTATCTTCTAAACTTTGATAATCAACTGTAATTGAAAAATAAGTACCAATAGCATCTTGAATTCTATATCTTTTTCCTATTGAATTATTTTCATCAAATGTTGCAGAAATAGAATTTTTAAGAAGAAGATTATAAATTTCCAAAGCTTTAGGACTTAGTTTTTTAACTAAAGGAAGAATAGCAACTTTAAATGGAGAAAGAGAGTAAGGTAACGCTAAAAGACTTCTTTTTTCTTCGTTTTCTTCTAATTTTTCTTCTTTGTAAAAATTAGTTAAAACTGCTAACAACAATCTATCAACTCCCATAGATGGCTCAATTATATAAGGAAAAAATTTTTGATTAGTAAGGGGATCAAGATAATCTAATTTTTCACCTGAAGCAGCTGAATGAGCTTTTAAATCAAAATCAGAACGATTTGCTAATCCGATTAGTTCTCCTCAACCAAATAAAAATAAAAATTCAATGTCGCTAGTTGCCAATGAATAATGCGCTAATTCTTCTTGCTTATGATGTCTAACTCTTACTAAATCTTTGTTTATTTTTAATTCATTAAATAAAAAATCTTGAATTTTGTTCAAATAATCATCAAAAATTTGGTTAGCTTGTTCTGGATGACAAAAGATTTCAAGTTCCATTTGTTCAAATTCTCTAGTTCTAAAAATAAAATTACCTGGTGTGATTTCATTTCTAAAAGACTTACCAATTTGACCAATACCAAAAGGCAACTTTAATCTCATAGACCTTTGAATATTTTTAAAGTTAATAAAAATTCCTTGAGCAGTTTCTGGTCTTAAGAAAATTTTTGATTTTTTATCTTCAACTACACCTTGTTGGGTTTCAAACATTAAATTAAATTGTTTTATTTCTTCTCATCGTGTTGCTGAATTGTCATATTTTAAAACTTTTTCTTTTAAAAGTTCTAAAATTTTCTCTTGTGAAAAGTCATTAAAATTCAGATTTGGAAAATGTTCTTCAAAAAGATGATCAACACGATAACGCTTTTTATTTACTTTATTTTCTATTAAAAGATCATTAAAATTGCTAGTGTGGCCTGAAACTTGTCATACATTTGGATTTAATAATATTTTGCTATCAATTGCAAAATTGTTATGAATCTTAGTTATAAAATAATCTCACCAAAGATCTTGAATGTTTTTCTTTAGTAAAACTCCTAAAGGACCATAATCTCAAGTGTTTGCTAAACCACCGTAAATTTCAGATCCTTGAAAAACAAAACCGAATTGTTTTAAATGATTAATTAAAGTTTGCATTTCTATTTTGTTTTCCATTTTGTTCCTTATTAAAATTTATTTTGCATCATTGAATTGAAAATACCACCTTTGTTTTGTGACATTTCCTTCATTTTTTTTGACATTTGTTCAAATTCACTCAAAAGTCTATTGAATTCTTGTGAACTTCTACCAGATCCTTTTAAAATCCTTCTTTTTCTTGAATCATTTTTTAGTAATTTAGGTTTTTTTCTTTCTTCTAAAGTCATAGAAGATATTAAAATTTCATAAAGTTTTATTTTCTTTTCAGCTTCAGTAATTTGTTCAGCATTTATTTTATCTGCCATACCAGGAATTAATTTAATAATTTTAGTAATCTTTCCTAGTTTTTGAATTTGATATAAACTATTTAGTAAATCATCTAAATTAAAATTTCCTGAAAAGATTTTTTTACCTATTTTTCCTATTTGATCTTTGTCGATTACTTCTTCTGCTTTTTCGATTAGTGAAAGTACATCTCCCATACCTAAAATTCTAGAAGCCATTCTATCTGGATAAAATAAGTCAAAATTTGTGATTTTTTCACCAGTACCGATAAAAACTATAGGAATTTTTAATAATTTAATAAGAGAAAGTGCTGCTCCACCTCTTGCATCAGAATCTAATTTTGTGATAATTGAACCACTTAGAGTAATGTTTTCATTAAATGTCTTTGCTACATTTATAATGTCTTGACCTGAAAGAGCATCAGCAACAAAGAAAATTTCATGCGGTTTGGCAATTTTTTCTATGTCTTTTAGTTCTTGCATTAGTTTTTCATCTATTGAAAGTCTACCAGCTGTATCGATAATCACTAAATCAAAATCATTGGAACTAGCGTAGTCAAGTCCTGCACTTACAATTTCTTGTGGAGTACTATCTTTTTGTGAAAAAACTGGAATGTTAATTTGTTTTCCTAACTGAATTAGTTGTTCAATGGCAGCAGGACGGTAAATATCAGCAGCAATTAATAAAGGTTTGTGAATATGTTTTTTTCTAAGTGAAAAATGAGCAAGTTTTGCAACTGTTGTGGTTTTTCCAGAACCTTGAAGACCAACTAAAACAATTTTTTCTATTGGTCTATTATATTTAATTTGTTTTGGTTTTTCACCTAGAACTTGAACTAAATTTTCATTTACGATTTTAATAAATTGTTGTTGTGGATTTAATGTTGAAGTAATTTCGGTTGCTAAAGCTTTTTCTTTAATTTCTTTAATAAAATCTTTAACAATCAATAAGTTAACGTCAGCTTCTAATAATGCTAATTTGATTTCTCTAATAACTTCATTTAAGTCTTCTTCCTTAAGTGTAGTTTTAGCATTCATTTTAGCAAATGATTTTTGAAATCTTTTACTTAAAAAATCTAACATAAAAAATACAAAAATTTTTCTATTATTACATAGAAAAATTTAAATTATATTATTTTTGACTTTCTTT
This sequence comes from Mesomycoplasma hyorhinis ATCC 17981, assembly GCF_000383515.1. Lineage (GTDB taxonomy): Bacteria > Bacillota_I > Bacilli_A > Mycoplasmatales > Metamycoplasmataceae > Mesomycoplasma > Mesomycoplasma hyorhinis. The sequence goes on along the minus strand of NZ_KB911495.1, from coordinate 25,558 downwards.
AATTTGTGCCGCTACTTCTTGAGCAAAATCTACTGACTGCTTTTCGATTCCTTCTCCAACTTCAAATCTAACAACTTTTAATAATTCTGAATGATTAGTTTCTAAATATTTTTGAACTGTATATTGTTGTTCTAAAGCATATTCTTGAGCAACTAGAACATATTTAGCTAATTCTTTATTCATCATTCCTCTTAAAATATTTTCTTGAATTTTTTCTGGTTTACCTGCTAGAGCTGGAGATGCTTTGAATTCTTGTTCTAATTTTTTAATTTGTTCTTGAGGAACATCTTTGACAAAAATGTATTCAGGATTTAAAGCTGCAACGTGCATTGCAATATTTTTAGCAACTGCTTCTTTTTCTGATTTTATTAATACTATGGAAGCAATTTGTCCATTGTGGTGAATATAAACTCCTAATTGTTCATCAGATTTAATTGCAACTTTTTCAAATCTTCTTAAACTAATTTTTTCTCCAATTGTTGCTGTTGCATCTGTTATTGAATCTTCAATTGACTTTCCTGTTTTAGTTTTTAATTTAAATGCTTCTTGATCTGAAGAAAATTCATTTTCTAATAAAGTTTGTGAAATTAAATGTAATAATTCAACAAAATTTTTATTTTTTGCAACAAAGTCTGTTTCTGAGTTTAATTCTACTATAACACCATGTGTTTCATTTTTAGTAGCAAAAACTAAACCTTCAGCAGCAATTCTATCAGCTTTTTTAAGTGCTTTAGTTTTTCCGTTTTCTTGTAATCAAGCAACTGCTTTATCTAAATCAGCACCTGTTTGCTCTAAAGCTTTTTTGCAATCAATAAAAGGTGCATCTGTAATTTCTCTTAATTTTTTAATTTTTTGCATCAAGTCTGCTGCCATTTTATTCTCCTTGTTTTTGGTGTTTATTTTCTTCTTTTTGTTGAGAAGTTACTTCTGGTTTTGCTTTAGCCACAAAACTTTTGTGATGTACTTGATTTTGAACTTCTGCACTTACTTTTCTAAATTTATTTAATGCTTTGTGTTCTTTATCAGGATCTTCTGGAAGAACTATATTTTCTGTTGGTTGGTAAGCAAATAAAGCTTTTCCGCCTTTAGCTGTAGCAATAGCATCTGCTAAAACTGTAAAAATTAATGTAATTGATTTTACAGAATCATCATTTGCTGGAATTCCAAAATCTAATAAAGAAGGATCGGTGTTAGAGTCCATAATTCCTATTACTTTTACTTTTGCTTTTTTAGCTTCTTTAATAGCAATAATATCTTTATTTGGATCTGCTACTAACATAATTAATTTATCATTATTTATGAATTTTAATCCTCTAATACCATTTAGGTTTTTTTGTAACTTAGCAAGCTTTTTAGACATCAATACACCTTCTTTTTTGGTGTAATTACTGAAGTTATTTTCAGCATGTTCTTCTAATTCTTGCATTTGTTTTAGTCTAGATAAAATTGTTTTTTTGTTTGTTAAAGTTCCACCTAATCATCTTTCTGAAACATAGATTGAATTTGTTCTTTCAGCTTGAGCTTCAACTACTTTTCTTGCTTGTTTTTTAGTACCTACAAAGATAAATGAAGCACCTTTTAAAGCCAATTTATTAATTAATTGATAAGCAATTTCAAGTGTTTTTTGAGTTTTAACAACATCTAAAATGTGAGTTCCATTTTTTGGTCTTTTTAAAATGTAAGGTTGCATTTTTGGATGTCATTGTGAAGCTTTGTGTCCAAAATATGTTCCAGCTTCTAAAAGTTTTTGCTTAGAAACAATAGGAGTTAATTCTGTTTGTTGTGAATTTTCTTTAGTGTTTTCATTTGAAACATTTGGTTCTGTTGATTTTGTTTTATTTTTTTTTTCCATTTTTGAATTTTCTGATTTTAATGTCATTGTTTATGTTCCTTTAGTTTGTTTTACTTCTTAAAATTTCTAACGGCTAGCACAATTTTGCACACCCAACCGAATCCATTTTAATGCTTATTTTTGTTATAATTTATCAAAATCTTTTGTTTTGACATATATTCTTAAGTAATAGTTTACAAATTTTACTACAAAAGCGTAATAAATTAAAGAAATTTAAAGCATTTTATCAATAAATTCAACAAAATCAATAATTCCAGGATATGTAAGCATTAGCTCAAAACCGTTTTTGGTTAAATATTCAATTGTTAAAGATTTTTGTTTTGCAAAATCAATTTTATCAATACTTATCAAGAAAAAACGCTCTTCTGTTTTAAATAAAATAACAAAAAAAGCACAACCAAAGTGTTGTTTTATTTTCTTAAGATAATTTATTTGATGTTTTGGAATGATGTTTAAACTTAGTTTATTTTCATTTGTGCTTTTTGCTTCAAAAGCCAAAAAAATTCCTTTGTAAATTCCATAATAGTCGACTGTGCTTTTTCTAGAAATATAACTTTTTTCTAATTGCAAATCATCATTTACTTTTTTAAATTGAATATCTAAATTTTTCTTATGACAAATAGCAATATTATTTTTTCAGTAAAAATCTATTGTTAGATTAAGAATTTTTTCTAAAATCATCCCTTTGTTTTTCATTATCATACAATTAACATTTATAATTTTTTAAAGTTTTTTCTCAAAAAAGGGAAAAATTTAAGAAAAAATCAAGAGAAAGTTAATTTATGATAGGAATTGATATTGCAAATATTCAAAGATTTAGAAATAAATCTCAAACTTTTTTAAAAAAAATTCTTCACAACGAAGAAATTTTAGAATATTCTTTACTTGATTTTGAAGAAGATAAATTAAGATTTTTAGCAACTAGATGAGCAATTAAAGAGGCCTTGTTTAAATGTGATAATTCTTTTTTTTATTTTAATAAAATTAATTTAAAATATAATGATAGAAAATACTTCATAGAACATTTTGAAAAACAATTTTTTATTTCTACTTCCAATGAAGAAAACATTGTTGTAGCAGTTGTTATGAAGATCAAGGAATAATATGATAATTAAACTAAAACTTGTATTATGAAGCTGATTATGAGCTTATAGAATCAACAAAATTAGATCACTTTCAAAAAAACACATAAAGAAAAAGAAGGAACTTTCGCCACACTTTAGATCTAGTTTAGTATTAAAATATACAAAATCACTACTAAAACTTTATAATGTAAAAGTTGAAATAAAAGGTTATGAAAATCTACAAAAAACCCCAGCAATGGTTGTGGCCAACCATGCTTCTAATGCTGATTCGTTAATTATTTATTCTGCTTTAGAAAAACAAAATAAAGATGAACAAGATAAAGAAAATGTATTAACTTTTTTAGCAAAAAAAGAATTAGAAAACAAAAAGGTTACTAAATGAATTCTTCAATTAATAGATACTTTCTTTATTGATAGAAAAAAAATTAAAGAATCATTTACTACATTAGTTGATTTTGGAAAATTTGTTAGAGATAAAAAAACTTATGGTGTTGTCTTTCCAGAAGGAACAAGAACTGAGGATGGACATATTCAAAATTTTAAAATCGGTGCGTTTAAAATTGCTAAAAAACAATTTTTACCTATAATTCCAATAACAATAAATAATTCAGGAAGAGTTTTTGATAGCAATAGAAAAGAAAAATTAGTTGTTGAAGTTATTATTCACAAACCAATTAAAGCTCCTTTTGTAGCATCTCAACCTGCAGAAGCACTTGCTCTAAAAGCCAAAAATATAATTGAACAAAACTATGTCAAACACACAGCTGAAAAAGAACTAAAAAAAGGTAAATAAAATGTTTTTAAATCAAAATTTAAATATTCAAATTAAAAACTATGATGGTCCATTAGATTTATTGCTAGATTTAGTAAGAAGTAAAAAAATTGAAATCAAAGATGTAGATGTTGTTGAACTAGCTGATCAATATATTAAAATCATTGATCATTTAAAAGACAAAAACATCAAACTTGCTTCAGAATATTTAGTTATAGCTGCTACACTAATTTACATCAAAGCAAGAGCATTGTTAATTGATAAAACAGAAGAAGTTGATGAAGAATTAGAAATTGATAAAAACAAAATATTAGCAATGCTATATGAATATCAACAGATTAAAGCAATTGCGCAAATGCTTCGTGAACAACTAGATCACAGAAATAATTACTATGAAAAACCAGCAAGTAGTTATTCTGATTTTAAAAGAAAAAAAGATAATAGTAAATTAGATGGAAAGTCTTCACAAATGAAGCTAATTGAAATTTTGAGAATGATGTTTGAAAGAAACACAGCTAAAGAAAAAATTCAAATAAAAACTGATAATATACAAGTAAATCCTGAACAACAAAGTAATTATGTTTTAAAGCTTTTAAAAGAACATGATATGCTGGATTTTGAACAAGTGTTTGCGCTTCCAACATTAAAACATTTTTCAATTACCTTAATTTCTGTATTAGAAATGGCAAAAAAACACATTCTTCATTTAAAACAAGATAAACAATTTGGTGATATTAAAATTTATAAAGGAGGAGAAGAAAATGAAATATAAAGTTATTGAAGCTTTATTATATGTCCAAGGTGAACAAGGACTTACTTCAGAACAATTACAACAATCTTTAAAACTTGAAAAAATAAATGAAGCAAGAAAGCTTTTAAAAGACTATATGATTAAATTCAACAGAGAAAACAGAGGAATTACAATTGTTGAGTTCAATGATGTTTTTAAATTTGTAACTGCAAAAGACGTTAAACCATTTTTAATTGATTTTGTAAGCAATGAAAGAAAATATAAGCTAACAAATTCAGCAATTGAAGTAGCTGCGATAATTGCTTATAAACAACCTGTTACTCGTTCAATGATTAACCAAGTTAGAGGAGGAAAAATTTCTGATTCAATTGTTGGTTCTTTATTAGCTAAAGGAATTGTTGAAGAGTTAGGAAATGCACCAACAGTTGGTAATCCAATTTTATATGGAGTTACAAACAAATTTTTTGACTATTTCAAATTAAGATCATTAAAAGATTTGCCTAAATTTAAAGAATTTGATTATTATGTAGCTGATAATAACACAGATGAAGTAATACAAAAAGAAGCTGAGGCATTTGATTTATATAGTTCACAAAGAGAACTTGATTCATTTGATGAATAAAAATTTTTTTATGAATAGTGTAAGTATTTGAAATAAAGATATTTTTAAAAATAACTCACAAATAAAAACTAAAGATTTTGAGCCATTAAAACTATATAAATCACAAATAATAGCTTCTGTAGGTGAGTTAAAATATCAATTTAACATAGAAAATGTATTTAATTTTGCTTTAAAATTAAAGCATTTTTTGTTATTGTCAAATCAAAGACCAAAAGTAATTTTAAACCTAGAAAATAAACAAATAAATACTAACTTTTACAAAATTATTTATTTTGTTTTATCTACTCAAACTGATATAAATTTAATTTTATTTGAAAAAAATCCTAACTTTTCTTGAGGACAAACAAAAAACGAATTAACTAAACAAGGTTTTGATTTTTTTATTTATCTTAATTCTTTCGAAGATAAAAAAAATAGCTTTTTCCAAATAAATATTTTTAAAAAAAATTGAAATGTTCTAGATCAAAACCAAATTGATCAATTTAATAATATAAGCTTAGAAAAACAAGAAATTGATTCGAGATGAACAACATCTAATTTAGATCAACAAATTAAACAAATTGATCCTTTAAAACTAAAGCAAAACATAGAACAAAAAGCTGATTTTTATCTTTTGCATTTAAAGGAATTAAAACATAAATATTCCTTTTTTAATGATTTAAATCAAGACACACGCCAAACAATTTTTTATATTAATAAAAATCATTTTTTACCGTTGAGTGAAATTAAATTCAATTACAATAAAAAACTTTTTCTTAATAAATTAAATCAAGGAATTATTTGAAAAAAAATTGCTAGAAATGCAACTAAAGACACCGATGTAATTTTTTGACTAAAAAACAAAAATATAGATATTTTATATAAAAATAAACTATTTTTTGAATACCTATCAAAAGCTGAATTACAATTAATTTTTCTTGAATTTTTAAACCAAAAATATTTAGATAATAAACAGGTTAAATTTCTTGTTTATACTCAAACTCCTGAGTTTATAAAAAAATTTTTAAAGAGTTTTTTTCAACAACAAATTATTTTTTACTCAGAAGAAAACATTGAAGATTATTTAATCGAAAAAAACAGGGAAAATGAAGTATTTTTAATAAATCAGCATCAAGTTTTCTATTTTCCAAAAGCTAATTTTTCTAACTTTGATTTAACTTCACAAATGTTCTTTTATGTAAAAATGTTAGAAGTAGTAAAACAAAAAAACACAAACTTTTTTAGCTACATTCAAGAATTAAAGCAAAAATTAAACTTTGAATCAAGATATGAATTTAAAATAAATTTAACTTACAATTATTTTCAAAACTTTTATCAAAATATTCAAAAAGACAAAACTTTTGCTTCACTAAATATTAAAAATTTTCAAATTATTGAAGCAAATCAGTATTCAAGATTTGAAAAAATCAAAGTATTTTTAGAAAAAAATGTTTTTGTTTTTCTTATTTACGACAAAATAAAACAACAACTCAAAACTCTTGTAATTTCTGATTTAAATCAACAAAGTTATCAAGAAGCAATTATTATTGAAAATCAAATTAAAAAAGAACTAAAGAATCAAGCAAAGCAACAATTACAAAGAAAACAAAAGAAAAAAACTGCTATAAAAGTCTTTATTTTAGCTTCAATAATTATTTTAATTTTAATTTTTTTGTTCTATCAAGTCTACAAACTAACTAATCAAAATGCTGAAGAATCTTTTGCAACATTATTAAACGGATTTTATGATGTGTTTTTAGCTAATACAAAAAAACGTTTATTTTTTATTTACATTATTTTATATTTTGTATTTTATGCATTAGGAAGTGGTTTTTTGATGTATCGGGTGATGAAAAAAATAGATGTACCAATGAAGTTTAGACACATTACTTTAGCTTTATTTTTAGGGATTTTTACTGCTTATTCAACTCCTTTTTACTTCGGTGGAGAAATTGTTCAATATTGATATTTGCAAAAAAAAGGTTATAAATTACGTAAATTATTATCAGCTTTTACTTACTCTGCATTTTTACATCAAATTTATCTCTTAATATATTCATTAATAATGTTTCCATTAGCTTTATATTTTTATAGAGATAACTTACTTGTTTTTGATAGCGTTAATAAAATCATTCTTTTGGTTTGATTAATATTTACTATGTTTATTAATTTGTTTTTGACATTAGTTATTTTAGTTTTATCCATTTGGACAAAATTACAGCTAAAATGCATTAAGTTAGGTATTTGATTAATTTCCTTTAATCCTTTGAAAATCTTACAAGACAAGAACAGATTGGACTTCTTTTTCCAAGCAGAAGCACAGTTATTTAAAAAGAATTTCCAATTTGTTATTAAGGATTTTAAGTTCTTTTTGGAAACTTTTATTTACAAAGCTATTATTTTTAGCTTAATTAATATGAGTTTTTTTATTTTATTACAAACAACATACACAGCACATGAGTTAAGTAATTATGCAAGTGAATTTCCAGAATCCACTTCTTTTGTAGATTATATTAAATTTTTAGCTGGTTCTAATATTTTAACAATTTCAAATAATTTAAATCCAACACCAAGCGGACTTGGTTCAATTGATTTGATTTCTTTAATAGTTTTTAAAAATTATTTCCCAGTTACTAATGCAAATCCACTAATCGCAAATGAAGGTGATTATTATTTAAAAGTATTTAATTTTTCAAGTAGGATTTTTACTTGATTAGTTCCTTATGTGGCATCAAGTTTATTTTTACTGATTGTTTGATTTGGAGAAAAACGTCTTGATAAATTTAGAAGTATAAGTTATGCAATGACTTTAGATTCTAACTTAAACAAAAAACAAACTCGAACTCATTTTATTTATTATAAAGTAGCGTATTCAATTTATGCAATTGTTATTATTGCTATTTTGTTAGCCATTTTTCTATCTTAAAAAAAGCAATAAAAAAATGGCGGGTCAGACAGGATTTGAACCTGCGCGGGTTTTCACACCCCTAACGCGTTAGCAGTGCGTCCTCTTCAGCCTCTAGAGTACTGACCCATACCGAGTAATATTTTACCATAATTTTGTTAAAATAAAAACTTTCAGGAATAATTATGCAAATTAAAGATAAATATTTTTTAGCTATTGAAACCTCACATGATGATGCATCTGTTGCTGTATTAAAAGGCCATAAAGTTTTGCATATGTTTAGCATTAGTCAAATTAATATTCATCAAAAATATGGTGGAACAATCCCTGAGTTAGCTTCAAGAGAACATAGCAAAAATTTAGCTATTATTTTAGATCAATTAAATAAAGTCTTTGATATCAATAAAATAGACTACATTTGTTACACAAAAGAGCCTGGTTTACTTGGAAGTTTACAATTGGGTTTTTTATTTGCTAAAGCAATTTCATTAGTTATTAACAAACCAATAATTGCTGTGAATCATTTGATGGGGCATTATTGATCCGCCTTTATTGAAGATGACAATGAGGATAAATTAGATATTAAATTTCCAACTTTAGCTTTATTAGTTTCAGGTGGTCATAGTCAGTTTTTTTATGCTAAAAATGAAAAAGATATTGAAATTATAGGTAAAACTCAAGATGATGCTTTAGGTGAGATTTATGATAAAATTGCTCGTAGATTAAAATTAGGATTTCCTGGCGGCCCTATTATTGATAAACTAAATAAAGAAAATCCTAATCTCAAAGTCGAAAAATATTTTAGCATTCCTGTTACTGAAAATGTTTATAATCTCTCTTTTAGTGGAATTAAAACCCAAGTCATAAATCGCATTAATAACTTAGAAAAACAACACAAAGTTGTTGATAAAATTCAAATTAGTGTTGATTTTCAAAAAAGCATTATTCGTTATTTAAAATCAAAAATCGATTTGGTTTTAAAAGATTTTCCTGATATAAAAACAATTACTTTAGTAGGTGGTGTAGCTGCAAATTCTGAGTTGAGAAATTTAATATTGAGCTATAAAAATGAAGGTTATATAACTAAAATTCCACAATTTAAATATTGCACAGATAATGCTGCAATGATTGCATATGCAGGGATTAATATCTTAAAAAATAAATAAAAAAACCACTTTTTATCAAGTGGATTTTTTATTATCTAAAATATTAATTATATTTTTAAGCATTTAATGATTGATGTTTTTGAACAAATAAATCAAGTCTTGAAGTTTTTCTAGCAGCATTGTTTCTGTGAAATACACCTTTTGTAACTGCTTTGTTAATTTCTTTGTGTGCTTTTGCTACTAAAGCAGCAACATTATCTTGATTGTGCATTGCTGCCACTTTTGCTTTTTTGATAGCTGTTCTAACTCTTGACTTGATTGCATTATTTCTAACTCTTGCTTTTTCATTTGAAGCAATTGCTTTGATTTTGGATTTTATATTTGCCATGAAATCTCCTTAAAAATATAATTATTAAAAATATTGTTAAAAATAAAAAGTAATAAAATTATACTATAAAATAAAATTTATCTAAATAATTTTAATTAGCTAATAGCTTTAATATTTTTTGTTTTGATGGTTTTACTGCTAAATATGTTCCTGAAACTATAACATCTGCTCCAGAATCAAAGACTTTTTTTGCATTAAAATCCTTTATTCCGCCATCAACTTGAATTAAAAATTTATATTTTTTTTCTTTTCTTATCTTAGCTAAATTAGCTATTTTTTTATAGCTATTTTCTATAAATAATTGTCCACCCTTTCCAGGAACTACAGACATAACTAAAACAAGATCAATTTTATCTAAAAAGGGAAATAAAACTTCTTCAGAAGTATCAGGATTTATTGCTATTCCAAGTTTAATTTTTGAACTATATTTTGCTATAAAATCCTTTATATTTGAAGCATTTTCAAAAACTTCATAGTGAAAAGTTGCATATGTGACAACATTTATAATTTGATCAATAATTTTTTCAGGATTATATGCCATAATGTGAATATCACTAATATAATTTGAAAATTTATTAACTATTTTTTTTATTTCAAAAATTTCAATTGCTTTATTAGGTACAAATTTTGCATCCATATAATCATAGTGAATTCATTTAATTCCTAGATTAAAAAGAGTTTTACTTACCTTAATTCTTTGATTTTTTGAAACATTTAATAAAGATGGACTAATAATTTTTGTTTTCATAATTTTTTAAAAAATAAATGTAGTTGTCATAACGAGACTGTGGGATGTTGTTGTTCTTTAATTCTTGTTTTACTTTGCAATCTTCTTCACGCTCAAGATGATGGAAACAAGAACTAAACTTACAAAATTGAGATAAATATCTAAAATTAGCAAATGCTTTTGGTAAATCGTTTTTTGCTATTTCAATATCAAATGAAGAAAAACCAGGAGTGTCAATGATTTTAATTTTGTTTGAAAAAACAATTTGAACAACTCTGGTGGTGTGTTTTCCACGATTTAAACTCTTAGAAATTTCTTGTGTTTGGAAATTGCTATTAGTTAAATTATTAATAAAACTAGTTTTTCCAACTCCTGATTGTCCCATAATAAAAATTAGTTGATTTTGAAGCATTTTTAACAATTTTTCTTCTAAAACAAAGTTATTATTATCAACAAAAAAAATAGAATAATTCATTTGGATATAGTCTTGAAAAATTTTTTTGTAATTACTGTTTAAGTCTTTTTTTGTAATGATAATAATTGGTTCAATTTGTTTTTGCTCAATGATGAGTAAAAACTTATCTAAAAGTTTGGATGAAAATGTTGGTTCCTCAATTGACATACAAACTATTGCTTTGTCAATATTTGCTACTTTTGGTCTAGTAAAAAAATTTTTTCGTGGATAAATATTATAAATAAAACCTTCTTTTTCAAAATCAACATAATCACCAACTAATGGAGAATTTTTATCTTTACGAAGATTTCCATTACATTTTTGTAAATAAAAAAATTCATTACTTCGAGGAATTCACAAATCATAAAATCCTGCAATGACTCTTGTTACTTGAGCTTTCATTTACTTATTTAATCCTACTAAAATCAAGGATAAATTATCATCTGATTGGTTATTAATTGCTGTTTTTAAAAGTGAAATTGCTATGTTATCTAATTCTTTTTTAGAACTTAAAATGCTTTGAAATTCTTTGTTGGATAAAAAGTTAAAAGCACCATCTGAAGATAATAAAAAATAAGTTAAATCTTCAGCATTAATTTCAAAAATATCTAAAAAGAACTTGCTTTTTGGGCCAATTGAAGAAACTATTCTATCTCAATCATCAGTTTTTAGAGCTTGTTCTAAAGTAAGTTTATCTTTTTCTAAATACACAAAATTTAAACGATTATGGTCTTTTGTAATTTGCTCTAGTTCTTGATTGTTGGAAAAACTATATACTCTAGAATCACCTGAATTTAAAACAAATGCTTTTTTAGCTTTTTTTAAGAAGAAAACTGAAGTCATTGTGGTTTTAGTATCTAAATATCTTTCATCTTTTTTAGATAATTCAAACATCTGTTCTCTAGCTGCTGAAATAGTATTTAAATATCAATCATAAATTGCAACTTTGTTTAAAAATTTAGGTAAATTTTTCTTGTTAAAGAAGGATTTAAAAGTTTTTACCACTAAAGAAGAAGCAACTTCACCAGCAAAATGTCCACCTAATCCGTCACAAACCATAGCCAATCAAAAGTCTTTATTTTCTACAAATAAAACTGAATCTTGATTATTTTTTCTTGCGCCTGTTTCTGTTAATATTGAATATTTCATTAGTTTTTATCTTCTTTTAAAATTATTTTTTCAACTTCTTTTGCTGCTACTTTTAAATCTTTATTAACAACAATATATTGGAATTTATGTTGTTGACTTAATTCTTCTAAAGATTTATCAATTCTTAATTGAATTTGTTCATGTGAATCAGTTTTTCTACTAATTATTCTTTTTTTAAGATCATCAAATGTTGGAGGAGCTATGAAAATGGTAACAAGTTGATCACTTTTGTTTGCTTGCTCATACATTTTCATAATGTTTAGTGCTCCAACAGTTTCAATTTCTAAAATAGGACTATAACCTTCTTTAATAATGTTATCAACTTCTGATTTTAGTGTTCCGTAATAATTATTAAAGTGTTTGTTTCATTCAAGAAATTCATTATTTTTGATTTTATTTTTAAAATCTTCTTTAGAAATAAAATAATAATTTTTTCCGTCTACTTCATTAGGTCTTTTGTCTCTTGTTGTTGCTGATACTGAAAGTTTGATTTTGAGATTTGGATTTTGAAAAAGAATTTCTTCAATGCTTCCTTTACCAACACCTGATGGACCTATTAATACTATTAGCTTTGCCATTTATCCCTCATCTTTATATTGTAGAAAATATACAGTGTTCTTAGCATATTTTTTTTCTTTTAAAATCTTAAAATTATCCGGAATTAATTGAGCACCTAAATTTGTTTTATATATTAAAAAACCTTCTTTTTCTAAAATTTGATAATCATAAATTTTGGCAAAAGAAGCTTTAGTTACTTCTATTTGAGCATGTGGAGGATCTAAAAAAATAATAGAAAATTTTTGGTTTTGTACTTCGTCTAACAAAACTAAAGCACTTTTTCTTTGAATAAAATAGTTTTCGATACTGTGTTTATTTTTTAATTCAACAATGTTATCGAAAACTTTTTTATCTAATTCAGAAGCAATTACTTCTTTTGCACCACGAGAAAGTGCTTCAATTCCTATTGCACCTGTTCCTGAAAATAGATCTAAAACTCTTTTATCAGGAATAAAAAACTGCAATGAAGAAAAAATTGCTTCTCTAGTGCGATCCGACATAGGTCTTACAATATTAAAATCAGGATTTTTAATAAGTAAACCTCTATATTTACCTGCAATAATTCTAATCATAAATTCTAAAAATTATAACAAATTTTTAGGAAAACTATAAAGGTTAGCTTCAATAAAAAGCTTTAATTGTTCATAAATTAAAAAATTATCAATTGTATTAACGAATTTCAAATACTGATCAAGATTTAAACTTAAAAAATAATAGGATTTTAATAAAGAAATATTTTGTAAATCCTTGTTTTTGTAGTGTATCTTGCAAAACATTCCACCTAGAGAAAAATTAAAATATATTAAATTTTTGTTTTTCATACATTTAACACATTTATTAAAACTAATAAAATGACCTTGCAAAACTAAATGATTAGCAAGTAAAAAAACTACAATATGAAGATAATTTTGTTCATTAATAATCTCTCAAGCAAGTTTAAGATTTTCAAAAAAATAATTACTAGTTTTTTCTAATTTATTTAGAAAAAAAGAAATGAATCTTCAAAATTCTAGTATTTTAGAATTGTTAAGATCTAAACTGATTTCAGTAGTTGCTTTTTTTAGTTTAGATAATTTGTTGTTTAATCTTGATAAAAAAATTTCTAATTCTGAAATGCTTGATTCTAAAAGTGCAAATTTATTTTTGGATTCTGGTTTTCTAGTTCCTAATGCTACAAATGAAAAAATTCTTTTATTTGTTATTGTTTTAACAATTAAATCTTTTTCTTGAAACTCATAAACTTGAAGAATAAGACCTTTAATTATTTCTGCTGACATAATAACGTATAAATATGTAAAAAACCCTAGAATTATTAATAAATTTCTAATAACTCTAGGGGGTAATGTAAAATCTTTTGTTTTTTATGATAAATAATCCGATATTCGTATTTGAATATATGGTGGCTCCGACAGGAATCGAACCAGTGACACACGGTGCTTCAAACCGTTGCTCTACCTACTGAGCTACAGAGCCATAATGGCGGTCCAGACGGGAATCGAACCCGCGATCTTCTCCGTGACAGGGAGACGTATTAACCACTTTACCACTGAACCTTATTGGTTGCGGAGACAGGATTCGAACCTATGACCTTTGGGTTATGAGCCCAACGAGCTTCCAACTGCTCTACTCCGCTATGTGATTTAATGCATCAATATTATAGCATAAGATGCATTAAAATAATTTTTTTGTTTTATCACTTAAAAGTATTTAACTTTTTGTAATATATGGCGGGCAATGAGGGATTCGAACCCCCGCGGGCTTTAACACCCCTGCCAGTTTTCAAGACTAGTCCCTTCAGCCTCTTGGGTAATTGCCCATGGTGGACCCAACTGGACTCGAACCAGTGACCGACCGGTTATGAGCCGGTTGCTCTAACCAACTGAGCTATAGGTCCAAATCGGTATGTCTAGGATATATGGTGGCTCCGAAGAGATTCGAACTCTTGACCTTTCGGGTATGAACCGAACGCTCTAACCAACTGAGCTACAGAGCCATGGTGGAGAGGAAGGGAGTCGAACCCTCTACCTCCTGCGTGCAAGGCAGGCGCTCTAGCCAAATGAGCTACCCCCCCGTGGTGAAGAAGACAGGATTTGAACCTGCGACCACTACGTCCCAAACGTAGCGCTCTACCAAACTGAGCTACTTCTCCAACTTCTAAAAGTTTTGAAGTATATAAATTATATATTAATTTTAAAAAAAACAAAATAATTTTGTTATTTTCAAGTTTGGTAAATGAATTTTACTGCAATTTTATAAAATTATAAATTATTTTTATAAAATTACAAATTATGAATTTATTTATTCTTTTTAATATTCTTGTTTTAGTTATTGGTTATTTAATAGGTTCATTAAATTTTTCAATTTTAATTTCTAAAATATTTAAGAAAAAAGACATAAGAGAAGTTGGTTCAAAAAATGCTGGTTCAACTAATATGTTAAGAAATTATGGAAAAAAAATGGCGATTATTACTTTAATTTTAGATGTTCTAAAATCTGCTATACCAACAATTATTGTTTCTATTTTACAAAAAAATGTTACAGAATTTGTTTATGTAGTTCCATTAGTAACCGCGATTGGTGTGATAATTGGTCATATTTGACCACTTTATTTTAAATTTAAAGGTGGAAAAGGTGCTGCTTGTCTTCTTGGAGCTTTTTTTGCTTTTAATTTAGTAATTGTTTTAATTGGTTTTGTAATATTTTTTAGTATTTTATTCATTAGTAAATACGTTTCTCTTTCTTCACTTATTGCTCCATTTATCCTTGTTTGCCTTTCATTTATTCCTTGATTTTCATTAGGTCAAATATCATTTTTTACCTTTTATAATCAAGATCTTTTCTGACTAAATCCATTAAGTTTATTAATTGGAGATATTTTTATTATTTTAGCTCATAAAGAAAATATTATTCGACTTATTAATAAAACAGAAAGAAAATTGAAGATTAAAAAATAATTATTTACTTTTTTTGCCATATAAAATTTTGGCTTTATCAATTAATTTTGCTTGTTTATTGTTTCAAAATTTATTTGCACGATTTTTAAAATGTGTTTCATAATCCAAACTTTCTAGTGTATCAAAAAATTGTTTCATAATTAGATAAGCTTTTTGCTTGTCTTTTTGTAAAATATTGTTTTTGATGCTTTGTTCTTTTTTGAAAAGAAGCGATGATTCTTCAAAGATTTTATTTTTTAAAAATGAAGAAGTTTTGATTTTTTCTTTTAAACGTTTATTAAAGAAAAATGTGTTATCTTGATTTTCTAAATAAAGGATTTTGCTTTGAAAAGATTGAGTAATTGAATCAAAACTAATAAAGAAAATATTAATTTTTTTACTTTGAATAACTTTTTTAGCAAAGTGGAAAAATTTAGATTGTAATTTTGGATTAAGAAAGTCTTTGTGATGAATTTTATCTTGAATTTTTACAAAATCTTCTTGTTTGAACACATATAAATTGCCAAGATCAATAACAGAATCAGTTTTAATATTATCTTGAATTTTTGGATTTAAATAAAAAAGATTTGCATTGTTTAAATCAAAATCTAATTCTAATTTACGAATAATAAAACTATATCAAAGATCTTCTTTTCATCTTCAACTAAAAGCAATAAATTTTTGATGTGCACTTTTTTTAATTTCTTCCAAAAATATATCTAGATAGACATTGTGCAAAAGTTTTTGATTAGTTTTTGTTTGCTTCATAATTAATTTTAAATTTTATAGCAAAATAAAGAAAAAACAAAAAAGCAAGAGATTTTCTCCTGCTTTTGACAATTTTTAAAGGTATTATTCTTCAGCTTCTTTATACATTGTGTCAATGATTTTAACTGATTTTACAAATTTTTCTCTTTCCTTTTCGTTTAGAGAAATTTCTAGTACTTGTTCAATTCCATTTCTTCCAATAATAGCTGGAACTCCAACATTTACATCATAAAATCCGTATTCACCGTGTAAGTTTGCACCTACAACCATAACTTGACGTGAGTCTTGAATGATATTTCTAATAATTGAAGCTAAAGCAGCACCAATTCCGTAAAAAGTTGCTCTTTTTCTGTTAATAATTTCATATGCTTTTCTTGAAACAGGATATTCTAATTCTTGTTCGTAGTTCTCTTTAGTTATTCCTGTAGTTTTCGAAAATCTGCATAAGCATTCTCCAGCAATTTTAGCTGCTGAAAAGGCAACAAAAGAACTATCTCCGTGTTCACCCATTACATAAGCTTGAACTGATTGAGTAGAAACTCTTGCTCTTTTAGCAATTTCGAATTGTAATCTTCTAGTGTCTAAAATTGTTCCTGAACCAATAACTTTTGAGTGATCAAAGCCTGTTTCATCACGATAAGCTCTTGTAATAATATCTACTGGATTTGAAGCTATTACTGTAATTCCTCTAAATCCACTTTCTTTTACTTTTTGTCCTATTTGTCTGATGATTCTAATATTATCTTTGATAAGTTCTAATCTAGTTTCACCTGGCTTTTGAGGTCTTCCTGCTGTTATAACAATGAAATCTGCATCTTTTAAATCTGCATATTCTGCTGCAAAAACTCTAAATGGTCTAACAGATGATGCTACAACATCTTCAAAATCTAAAACATTTCCATCACGAAAATCATTGTTTAAATCAATAATTCCATATTCTGAAGCTAAACCTTGATTCATTGCTGAATATAAGAAAGAATTTCCTACGTTACCTGCTCCAATTAAAATTATTTTTGTTGCTTTCATTTTGTACCTCTTTTTTTTTTTTTTTTTTAGTTAAATATAAATTTATTTATTAACTTTTTCAATACCTTTTGAAGGTCAAAGTTTGTAAGATGAATTAGGTTCTTTTGAAAGTAAAATTCCCACAACTGAAAGTGCAGCTAGAATAATAAATACTGCATATGCAGCTTCTGTTGATGCTGATTTAATTCCTGCAACTAGAACAGTTGCTATAGAATAAAATGCATAACCTAATCCTCAGATAAGTCCAAATTGATATCCAACTTTTTTAGGATTTGATCCTTTGTATTCGTGAGGAAGATTTAAGATAACACCTTGAATTCCTCAAAGCATTACTCCCATTAAAAATCCTAAAATATAGAATAATCAAGTTCCATTACCTAAACCATTAATTGCTAAGTCTGTTTTTGAAGAATTTAAATTTGCTGGTACAACCATGTATAAAAATACAATAGTTGCTAAAACATAAAATAAAACTCCTAAACCTAAAACTAATCCAATAAAGTATCTTCTTTTTAATTTGTACTTAGATCATAAACCTACAGTAAATGGTCCTGCAAATATACCACATAAGAATATAATTAAAAATACACTAATAATTGGATTGAATTGTGTTGAAATTTTTGTATCTAATGAATAAATATTATTGGACATTCCCGCGAATAAAGTATTCGAAAAAGCTGAAGGGAATACAACTGCTATTAATCAGCTTCCATATAATAATGTTCAAATTCAAGTATCTTTTTGTTTAATAAATCTTCAAATTGATAATTTTTCTTGATTAGGATTTGCTAATTGTGCTTCTTTTTCTTTTCTAATTGTTGAAGGATAAATATCAAATCTAGAACCTAATAAAATATATCCAACTAATGGAATTAAAGTTGCTAAACCAAATCCCAAGTAAATTTCTTGTCAGTAAGCACTAACTGCTTTTGATACTGAAGAATCAAAAGCAAATGGTGCTAATGTAATAATGGTACCAATTGGATAAAACCAAGGTGTAAATTGTGAAATAACTGCTTTTTGACCGTTATTGAAGTATGCAGAAACAATAGGTTGTACTAAAACAATCATTGTTGTTCCTCCAATAGCTAGTAAAAGTCTCATTATAACAAAACCAGCGTATGTTGGAGAATAAGGTGCGATAATTCCAAAAAGCATTAATCCAAGCGCTAAAATAACTGCGTATTTATGTGTAAGTTTTGCAATTGCTCAACCCACAGCTATAGAACCAATAGCTCTACCAATTGTAATTCCAAAGTTTGTTCCTTGACTAGTAATTTCTGATACAGTAGATGTAGGGAAATAATAACCTAAAGTACCATATCCCTCAGCTCCGGTTTTTCCATTTAAACCAAATGCTAGACCTCAGTCAACTACAAAAAGTAAATATGAAAATACCAGTAGAAACCATAAAATAATTCCTACAGAAAAAGTTAGTGGTTTTTCTTTTATATGTTTAGGCACTAAATATTTTCTGATATCAATGCTCATTTTGTTTCCTTTCTTTTAGTATATAACTATTTAATTATAAATTAAATTAAGGAGAAAATAAAAAGTTTCAAGACTAAATCTTGAAATTCATAAAAATAATAACTTAAATAAGTACAAAAACTAAAATGGTAATGCCAAAAAAGATAAATGTTGAAACTGAATCGGTTAATGTAGCTAAAATTGGAGCTGACATAACTGCTGGATCTCTTTTAAGAATTTGTGCCAATAAAGGAATTGAAGATCCTAACATTTTTGAAAAAATAATAACTAAAAACAAAGAAAAAGAAGCAGCTGCTGAAATAATCAAAATGTAGTCTTTGTGTGCTAAACCATTGTGCACATGTTGAATATTTATTGTATGCTCACCAGTTACTATTTCATAATGAGGTTGTTGATTGTTGAATAAATCTTTACTAATTGTAAAATAAATTAATAATCTTACAAAATTAATTACCATCAAAATAGTGCCAATAATGCTACCAACAGCTAATTCTTTTAAAAATACTTGTTTAAAGAAGTTTTTTCGTTCAACTTCTGCTAGAGAAATTGCCCGAACAATTGTTGTTGCAGATTGAGAACCAGCATTTCCAGCTGCACCAGAAATAACTGGAATAATGGAAACAATAGTGCTTATAAAAATTGAAAGACCCAAAACTTTTAAACGTTGATTTTGTGCAATGGAATCAGTAAACATTTGAATTATTACTTGAGAAAGAGTAGAGCCTAGCATTAAAATAATAAGTCAAAAAATTCTTGATTTTACTATTTGCAACACTGTTGTTTTAACATAAGAATCATCAATTTTTTTTGAAGAAATACCAGCTAATTTATACATATCTTCTGTTGCTTCTTCTTGAACAATATCAATAATATCATCAGCTGTAATCATTCCTACTAATCTTTCTTTGGAATTAACCACAGGAAGAACTGAAAAATCATTTTCAGCAAAATAATGAGCTACTTTTTCTTTTAAATCAGTTGTTTTTACTATCGGGGTTGCAAAACAAATATCTTTAACTAATTCATTTTGATCAGAAAAAACAATATCTTCTAAAGTAATAGCACCAATAATGTGTTTTTGATGATTAACTACATAGTAATAATGCACTAATTCAGCTTCATCTTTATAGGTTCTAATTTTATCTAGTGCTTGTTTTGAAGAAAGATTCTCATCTAAATAAACAATGTCAACAGACATAATTGAACCAATTTGTTCATCAGTGTATTTTAAAAGTAAGTTAACAATATTACGAGTGTTTTTATCAATATTTTTTAAAATTTTATTAGCAACATTATCTGGAACTTCTTCAATTAAATCAGCAATTTCATCTGTGTAAAGTTCTTCAAGTAATGCATTCATTTGTTCATCAGGAAGACCTGCAATTAGTTCTTCTTGAATATCTGAAGCAAAATAAGAAAAAACCTCAGCAGCTGTTTCAGTTGTAAGCATTCTAAAAAACATTGATCTTTCATATAAAGAAAAATGCGAAACTTCTTCAGCTAATTGAGCAGCAGTGACTTGATTTGAATATTGTCTAACTCCATTTAAGTCTTTTTTACGAATTAGTTCTAAAAGTGTCATAACTGCTCCTTAATTTTTAAATATTTACAATATTGTGATTTTTAAGGATAGCCTCTAATTTACGAGAAAAATTTTCAAAAGATACTGGTTCAATTTTTCCTTTTTGACTTATCCCAATTTCTCCTCTTTCTTCTGAAACAATAATTGTTGTTGAATCAGATTGTTCAGAGATTCCCAAAGCAGCTCTATGCCTGGAACCATATTTACTTAGCACAGATTTTTGTGTAAGTTTAAAAAACGTTGAAGCATAAATTATTTTATTATCTCTTATCACAATTGCACCATCGTGAAGTGGAGATTGTTTGTTGAAAATGGCAAGAATAAGCGAAGAAGAAATATTTGCATCTATTTTAATTCCATCAGTTCGAAGATTATCAATTGCTACTTTATTTTCAATAGTAATAATAGCTCCTGTGTTTGTGGCTGATAAATATTTAACAGCTGTTGTAATTTCGTGTACTAAACGTTTTTGTGTAGAGCTTGAAAGCTCAGCAAATTTTGTGCTCTTCGATGGAAGTTTTTTAACAAGAAAAAAAAGTTGTTTTGCAACAAACAACAAAAAAAAGATGATAAGCAATGTTAAAATAGCAATTTCGTAATTTTGTGACATAACTTTTGTACCTTTTTTGAATGTTCTATATATTTTAACAAAAAATAAAAGAAACTTCAAAAAGTATTTCCAAAAACAACAATTTTGTAATAAATCTTTAGCAGTTTGTATCATTTATTTTTATGAATCTAACTTTTGATTACTATATTTAAAAATAATATTTGAAATAAATTATATTTGCTAAAAACAAGGAAAAATTTAATATTAAAATCTAGAACTTTTACTTATTTAAACAACAAAAAAGATACTTGATAAAAGTATCTTTTAAATATTATTGTAAGCTAGGAAATTTTATTTAGTTACTACGAGCATAAAATACAAATACTAGAACTAGTATAACCACCACTGCTGCTACTAAGAATCATACTAAGAATCATAGAATTAAGTTTTTGTTTGTTCATCAACTAACTTTGTATTCTTGTTCAGAATCCACTTTTGAAACAACAAAACTTGAATATGATTGAGCTGCTTCAGGATCAAGAACCATTGGTAAATTTCTTCTTTGAACTTCAGCTGCTAGCTGTTCATTAGATACTGAGAATAAGTTTCCAAATCCACAAGTTGGGCATCCACCTTCTTGTAGTTTAGAATGATCTAAATGTCCACCCACAGGATAAGTTACTGAAGTAAATGGAACTCTATCTGGTGTTTCAGTTTCAATAGAAACTTCTGCTTGTCCTTCATTTTCTACTAATTTGTGAACATGTAAATCTTCTTGTTCTTCTAGTTCTTGAACTGAGTGTACTTCTTCAACAAGTGGATTTGTACTGTAATCAAAATCACAATCGCAACTTAATGTGTGTTCTGGCTCTTGTGCTTTTTCAACAATTTCTCTACATCATTCATCATGACATCATGAATTGTATGCTTGATCTTCTATGTGTTGAATTTCAATGTATTCAACTTGTTCGTTTTCAAAGTCTTCAAATAATCTTGGTTCTAAGTCTTCAACTTCTGTATTTTCTAATTCACAAAGTTCACAGTGAATTTCTTCATCATCGTGTACTGTTGGTACTTTGCATTCTTCACATTCTTGAGTTTGTACTAAACAAGCTTTACATTGTTTGCATTCATCACATTCCTTGCATTCTTCACAAGTTGGCTGTTGTTCTTGTGTACATCCACAAACTTTTGTGTCAGCTTGTGTATTGCAATCTAAACACGCTTGGGTTTCGTCAACACATTCACAGTGTTCTTCTGAACAATCACAAGATTCTTGAACACATCCACAAGTTTCTTCTTCACATTCACAAGGTTCGTTTTCATAACCACAAGTTAATTCAGTGCATTCACAGTGTTCTTCAGTACAAGCACAAGTTGTATTAGGACATGCACAAGACTCTTCTTGACATCCGCAATGCTCTTGGGCACAACTACAGGTTGCTTCTTGGCATCCACAAGTTAACTCTGAACAACTACAGTTTTCTTCACATTCTTGACATTTGCAAGCTTCACAATCACAGCTTTCTTCAGTTTCTTTTAATGAACATCCACAAGGTTCTTTTCCTTCTTGAACTGGTGAATCTGTATGATGAAGTTCTTCGGTTTCTAATTCGGTTTCTAATAAATTAACAACTTGTCCATTTTTGAGTCTATAAAGAATTTCACTGTGTTCTAGATTTTTACAAATATCACAAGTTGCAACGTGTTGACATGCTAAACAAACTTCTTCTTCTAAATGAACTGTTTCAAAATGGTCATCTTCTAAATCTGTTAGCTCTATTGGTTGCTCAAAAGTTGCTTGTTCTTCAAATAATTCTTCTTGAACAGGTTCTTTAACATAAATTTGTTGTTCATTGCATTGGCCATTACAACTCTCGCATAGATCACATACATTTTTGCTATTAGCACAACCTTGGCACACATCAGTACTAATAACTTCTTCATCAAGTAGTTTGCAGCTTAAACATTCTTTGTTGCTTACTATTTTTTCAACAGTTTCTTCTTTTAATACGACTGGTTCTTCCGATACAGTTTGCTCTTCAACAACTTCCCCTTCTAATGTTGCTTCAACTGGTTTTGATGAAGCTAATCTACAAATTTCACATTCTTCACTAAGAACTTCTTCTTCTTCTTCTTCTTCTTCTTCTTCTTCTTCTTCTTCTTCTTCTTCTTCTTCTTCTTCTTCTTCAACATCGTAATCTTTTGCACTTTCAGCTTCTTCTTGTTGAGCAGCAAATTTACAAATTTCACATTCTTGATCATGCTCTTCTTGTGGTTCTTCTTCTGTAGTAGAAATAATTGATTCTGTATCTTCTTGTAGTTCTTGAATTTTTTCTAAAGAATCAATTTTAGCTAGCTCTAAAGTTCTTTCTTTGTTTTTTTCAGCTAATTCTTGAAATTGTTCTTCAGCTAATTCTACAGAGTTTGATAATTCCTTCTTATCAGAAAAAACATCATTGTAAAACTCTAATCTTTGTTCAGTAGTTAGTTTATTTACATTTAATGGGAATCTAAGAACTCTTCTAAAGTTATTATCTTCTCTAACCCATAACCTTGCTGGAGCATTTAACGAGTTAATAGCAACTACAATATCATAAAAATTATCATAAATACCGTGAACTTTTTTTGCGTACCTTAATCTATAGGTACACTTAGGTTCACTGTTTTGTGAGGTTTCTTTAGCACAGATAATAGTACAATAAAATTTTAATATCATGTGTTCTCCTGTTTGTTTAAAACTAAATAATAGCTTACAATAAGTTATTAAGCATATTTTATAGGAAATTTATAAAGAAAAAAGCAAAAAAATTATTTATTTTTCTTTATATTTGCTTTATTTTTCTTCTTTTGTTTGTTCTTTTTATTAAAAAGAGTACAAAACAATTAAAAAAGAAGGAAATTCAAGCAAATATTAATTATTTTATAAGAAAAATTATATTTTTTCTTTTCTTCTAATATATAATTACAAAACTGAAAAATTAAAGGAGAATTGAAACACAATGCAAAGTTTTTTAAACAAAAAAAGTATTAATGACTTAGATTTAAAAGATAAAAAGGTTTTAGTGCGTGTTGACTACAATGTTCCTATACAAAATGGTCAAATTACTTCAACTAAAAGAATTAAATCTACATTACCTACTATTAGAAAAATAATTGAAGAAGGTGGAAAAACTATTTTATTTTCACACCTTGGAAGAGTAAAATCTGAAAAGGATTTAACAAAAAAATCTTTAAGAATTGTTGCTGAAGAATTAGCAAATGAATTAGGTCAAGAAATAATTTTTGTTCCTGTTACTAGAGGCGAAGAACTAGAACAAGCAGTTGAAAGTCTACAAGCTGGAGAAGTTCTATTAGTAGAAAACACAAGATTTGAAGATTTAAATAATAAAGCAGAATCTAAAAATGATCCAGAACTTGGAAAATACTGAGCTTCTTTAGGTGATGTATTTATTAACGATGCCTTTGGAACATTACATAGAGAACACGCTTCAAATGTAGGAATAGCACAACACATTCAAGAATCTGCTATTGGTTATTTAGTAGAAAATGAACTAAAAGCATTAACCAAATTAATTGATAATCCAAAAAGACCTTTTGTCGCTATTGTTGGTGGAGCAAAAATTTCAGATAAAATTGGAATAATTTCTTCATTATTAGAAAAAGCAGATAAAGTCTTAATAGCAGGTGGTATGTCATATACTTTTAAAAAAGCATTAGGATTTGAAATTGGAATTTCAATTGTTGAAGATGATAAAATCGAATTAGCTAATGAATTGCTAGAAAAATACTGAGATAAAATTATTTTACCAATTGATAATGCGATGGCATACGAATTTAAAGATACACAAAGACTATATAACACAAGATTTCCATTACAAATTTTAAAAGATGCTGAAGGATTAGATATTGGACCTTGAACTCTTAGATTATTTAGAAATGAGTTAAAAGGTGCTCACACTGTTTTATGAAATGGAACACTAGGAGTTGCAGAATTTAGTAATTTTAAATGAGGAACAGAAGCAGTAGCAAAAGAAATTAGTAAATTAGAAAACGCATACACAGTTATAGGTGGTGGAGATTCAGTAGCTGCTGTTGAAGCAAATAATTTACAAGATAACTTCAGCCACATCTCAACTGGTGGTGGAGCTTCAATTACATTTATTGAAAAAGCAGATCTAGTTGGATTACATCCTATTCAAGAAAAATAGAAATTAATAAATAAAAAAACCTTGAAAATGAGCAGATCCCCTTTTCCTAGAAAAATAGAAAAGGGGATTTTTTATGAAGTATTCATTAGAATTTAAATTAGAATGTGTAAAAAAATACAAAAGGGGAATTGAAATTAAAAAGCCTGATTTTGCTAATACAAGTCAAAAAAATTTATGACAAATTAGGAGTTGAAGGTCTTAAGAAAAAACCACGAAATAAAAAGTGAACTATAGATCAAAGATTAAACATAGTTAAAAGATTTTTAGCTGGTGAACCAATTGTTAAAATTTCACTTGAAAATAATCTTAATCCAAGTCAAATATCTTTTTAACGAAAAAATATTTAGAATCGGGAATTAGTGGTTTAGAATTAAATAAAGGAAGACCAATAACGAAATCTAAAATTCTTAATAGTAAACGTTCAAAAGTTTCAAAAAATTTAAATAGTAAAGATCAATCTAATTCTCTAACATGTGTATATAAAGAACTCAAACTTCTTAAAGAAGAACTCATACATTTTAAAAAAAGAGAAAAAAAACTTTGAAAAAGAAATTAAACTTTTAAAAAAGGAAAATGAAGTTCTAAAAAAGTGAAAAGCCTTGGTAGAGATCTTTGACTCAAATCAACCAAGGCAAGAAAAAATAAAAAA
>NZ_KB911494.1 GCF_000383515.1 Mesomycoplasma hyorhinis ATCC 17981 | reverse complement strand
GTTGACAATATCAACATAAACAATTTTCAGAAAAATTAAAACAAAAAGGAATAACTCAGTCCATGTCTCGAAAAGGAAATTGTTTAGATAATAGCATCATTGAATCATTTTTTGGACATTAAAAAGAGAATGTTTTTATGGTCGCGAAAAAGAATTTTTAACTTTTAAACAATTTCACAAAGCAATTGCAAATTATATTTATTATTACAATTACAAACAAATTAAAGATAAAATAAAATGAATGTCTCCCATTAAATTTAGGGAAACATTCATTTCAAATTATAATTAATTAAAACACTCAAAAATTTTTTCAAGAAAAGGGTATCACCTCACTTCAAACTTCTGTTTTTTTATTTTTATTTGTATTATTTTAATTCGTCTTTTAGCATCTCTTTTGCTTTGCTTAGTTCAACTGAGAAAATGGAAGTAACTCCACGTTTTTGCATAGTAACTCCAAGTAACTGATCTACTCTTGACATTGTTCCTGAACGGTGAGTAATAATTAAGAATTGAGTATTTTCTTTTAGTAATTTTAAAAATTCTACATAACGAATAACATTAGATTCATCAAGTGCAGCTTCAACTTCGTCTAAAATACACAATGGAATTGGTCTTGCTTTTAAAATAGCAAAAAGAAGTGAAATTGCAATAATAGCTTTTTCTCCACCTGAAAAAAGTCGTAAGTTTTTAATTGTTTTACCAGGTGGTTGTGCAGATATTTCAACACCAGAATTTAAAATATCATTTTTGTCTGTGAAGTGAATTTCTGCTTTTCCACCACCAAACATTTTTTGAAATACCATATTAAATTCATTATTTACTAAGTTAACAATTTCTGTTGTTTTATTGATAATAATTTTATCTAAATCAGAAATTGCTTCTTCAATTTTGGATTTAGCAGTGGTTAGTTCTTCGATGTATTGTTTTTTCTCTTGGTAACGTTGATTTACTTCTTCAAATTCAGTAATTGCTTCTAAATTAACGTTTCCTAATTCTTTTAACTCTTTTTTAAGGCTATCAACAAAATGTCTTGCTTGTTCAATGTCTAAATCTAAAGAATATTGTTCACTAGCAGCTTCTAAAGTTAATTTGTAGTGCTCAGAAAGTCTTTTTTGATTTTGCTCTACCAAGAATTTTGCTCTGTTTTGTTCAGTGATACTATCTGAGTGTTGAGTGTTTAATTTTCTTAGTTTGGCATCTAATTCTTGTTTCTTGGTTTCTCCTTTTCCTTGCTCACTAATTAAATTTGTTAGTCGATCTTTTTTAGAATTTAATTCAATTGTTAGAGTAGAAATTTGTTTTTCTATGTTCAATTTTTCAGAATCAAAACTTAAATTTAAACTCTCTTGGTCTTCTTGTTGTTCTTTGAAAATTTCGCTTGCGTTTAGTTTTAAGTTATTTAATTCTTCGTTTAAGATATTAAGTTTTGAATTTATTGAATTAGCTTCAATTTTTACTTGTTGGATTGTTGAATTGACTGTTTCAATTTCGTTATATATTGTTTGCTGTTTAATTTTTAAATCATGAATTTGATCTTCAGCAAATTTAAGTGTATTTGTGTGTTCTTTTATTTTGATATCGTAATTTAAAATAGAAGTTCTTTCTAGTTTTGAACCTCCAGTAATGGTTCCGCCTGGTCTGAATAAATCACCTTCTAAAGAAACTATAGTGTATTTATGATCTAATATTTTAGCTATTCTATTTGCATTGTCTACATTATCAACCACTAAGATGTTTCCAAGTAAAAATCCAAAGAGTTTGTTAAATTGAGTATCAAATTCAATTAGTTCTTTTGCAACACCTAAAAATCCTTTTTGTCCTTTTAAAACAAGTAAATGATCTTCTCTTACTTCTCTTTCTTTAATAGATGTTAAAGGAATAAAAGTTGCTTTACCTGAAAGATTTTTCTTTAAAAAGTCAATAGCTTGAAGTACATCTTCAGATGTTTTCATTACTATTTGATTTAAAGCAGCACCTAAAACAGTTTCAATTGCTAAACTAAATTCGGATTCTACTTTAAATAATTCAGAAGCTAATCCAATGTAACCATCAAATAAAAATGAGTTATCTTTAATAGTTTTAATTCCTTTAGAAAGAAAACTTTTATTTTCAAATTGTTGTTTTAATATATTAATATTTGCTGCAGCAGCTGATTTTTTTTCAAGTAATACACCAATTTCTTTATTAATATCATTTTCTTGCAATTTTAAAGAATTAGCTTTTGCATTTAGTCTTGTAAGTTGTTGGTCTAGTTCAATTTCTCTTTGTTTTGAAGCATTTATTTGTATTTTGAGTGATTCAACTTGTTTTTTAATTTCTTCAATTTTTGTTTTTTGATCAACTACAATTTCACCACTGATAATTAATTTTCTACGTTCTTCAATTCTAGCTTCTTGAAGGTTGATTTCGGAAAGTGCGTTTTTTAAATTGTCTAATTTTGAAGTAATTTCTTGGATTGAAGATTCAACTTCTGTTTTAAAATGAACAGTTTGTGAAATACTGGATTCATAAGTTTGAATGTTGAGTTCAAGATCATTTCTTTGTTGTTCTACTTCTAATAGTGAAGTATTTAAATTATTTAATTTTTCATTGAAAAAGTTTAGATCATTAACAATTAAACCTACTTCAACTGATTCAAGAGCTTTACTTTTTTCTAAATAAATTTTTGCTTTAGAAGCTTGTTTATCAAGCGAGTTTACTTGACGTTCTAACTCTTTGATTGCACCTTGTAATTTATCAATTGCATCATTTGTTCTAATAAGTTTCTTTTGTGCTTCTTCTTTGTCTAATTTGTATTTTGAAGTTCCAGCAGCTTCTTCAATAACTGCTTTTCTTTGTTCAGGCGTTGCTTCTGCAATTTCAGATATAGTACCTTGGGAAATAATTGCAAGTGAAGATTTAGAAATTCCAGATTCAACAGCTAAATTTTTAATATCTTTATATCTAACAGGTTGATCATTGTAAAAATATTCATTAGTTCCTTGACCTCTTTTAAGTAAACGAGAAATAGTAAAAATTTGTTCTGTTTCTTCAATTGCATCTTCATTTTTGAAGGTTAATTTTACCATTGCTTTTTCTTGAGGTTTGACAGTTTTGGAACCTGCAAAGATAACATCATCCATATTTAGTCCACGAAGTTGTTTTGCTGATTGTTCACCTAATACTCATCTAATTGCGTCATTAATATTAGATTTTCCTGAACCATTTGGTCCAACTATTCCTACAACAGAACCATCGAAATTTATGCTGATCGGATCGGCGAACGATTTAAAACCTTCGATTTCAATTTTAATAAGCTTTAACATATTTGTCCTTGTTTTTTTGTAGAGTTTTAACTAGAATTTTAAAGTAAAAAAATTATTAAAAAAGAATTCTAATTATTTTTCTAAATCAAATTCTTTTTTAAGTTTTTTCAAAGATTTTTTAGCTGCTTCTAACTCAGCTTCTTTGATACTGTTTCCTTTACCATGTCCATAAATTTTGTTGTCTCAAATCAATTCACTTTCAAAAAATTTATCTGTTTTTTTAGTAATGTACTTGATAGAACTTTTTGAAAATGATTGAATAATTTCTTGAAATTCTGATTTTGGATCTTTAATTACTTTTTTAGATTGTTTTTTAACTAATGAATGTAAAATTTTTTTAACAAAGTCTTCAAAAGTTTTTTTGTCTTGATCTAAATAAATCGCTGCGGTTAAAGATTCTAAAATATCTGCTTTAATTTTTGTGTTATTTAGAATTTCTTCAGAACCTTTTGCTACTTTTAAATATTTGCTCAATTGCAATTTGTCAGATATTTTAGCAAAGGAAACAGAACTTACTATTTGTGATCTCAGAATTGTTGCATTTCCTTCATTTTTTGCATCAATGTTTTTAAAAATATACAAAGATGTTTGCAAATTTAAAAGTGAATCACCTAAAAATTCAAGCATTTCATAATGTGGTTTATTAGGTCGTACATGATGATAAGATTTATGTGTAAATGCTTGTTCATAAAGACTAAGATTATTTGCAACTATGTTTAAATTTAATAATAATTCTTTAATACTTGACATAATTTTACTCTTTTAATGTTTCTTTTAGTTTGCTAAAAATTTGTGATTCAAGAGCTAATTTTATTTGATTAAGAGCACCTTCAAAAGCTTTTTCATCTGAAGAACTATGAACTTTTAAAACAATACCATTAAGACCTATTATTCAAGCTGCACCTACATTTCTGTAGTCAAATCTTTCTTTTATATTACTAAATGCTGGTTTTAACATTAAAGCTGCAAATTGTCTTGTTGCTGTTTTTTTAAGTTCTGATTTTAATAATTTAACAAAACTTAAAACTGTGCCCTCCATAGTTTTTAAAACTAAATTTCCAGCATAACCATCACTTAAAACAATGTCAATATTTCCTTCTAAAATGCTTTTTGTTTCTACAAATCCTTTATAGTTTAGTGTTTTATCTAATTTTAATAAAATATTTGCTTCTTTATGAAAGTCAAATCCTTTGTAATCTTCAGTTCCTATATTTATTAAACCAATAATAGGATTTTTAATTTTAAAAAGGTTTTGATAGAAGATTTTAGCAATTTGTGCTCATTGATGTAAATATTCAGGTTTTACTTCGATATTTGCTCCAACATCAAGCATTAAAAAGTATTTTTCTTTTTCGATTGTGGGAATCATAGGCATAAATGCAGGACGTTTTATTCCTGTAAGTCTTTTTAACATTAACATTGAACTAGCTAACAATAAAGAAGATTCTCCAGCAGATAAAACAGCATCTACTTGTTGTTCAGCTAGCATTTTTAAAGCAGTATTCATTGAATTTTCTTCTTTTACTACATCTTTTGATAGAGCATCTTTTTTAATTGCTATTCCGATTTCATTTAAAACAAGGAGATTTTCTGGTTTATTCGCTGGCATAAATTTTTGAATTTGATGTGCATTTCCAATTAATCAAACTTTGAATTTTGGATTTTCTTTAGCAAATTTGTGTGCTGCTATTGTTGCAAATTCTAAAGATCCTTCATTATTTTGTGCATCAAAAGCTATGTTGTATTTCATTAAACTACTCCTATTAAAAAGTTAAATATTTTTTGCTGTCCATTTTTGACAACAATTTCTAAATCATAATTTTGTTCTAAATATTCTTGAATTTCTAAAGCCTCAGCTTCAGTTGCTAAATCACCGTAATAAATGTAAATCATTTCAGAATCTTGAGTAATTAAGGATTCAATTGTATCGATTACAACATCATATGCTGTTGCTTTAGCTTTTAATAATTTGTTGTTTTCCATAGCAACAAACTGATCTTTTTTAACTTTAACATTATTAATTTTTGCATCTTTACTTGCTTGAAAAATTTCTAAAACACGTAATGATTGAACAGCTTCTTCCATTAGTTCTTTGTTATCTTCTCATTTGGTATCTTTGTTAAAATTTAGCGAAGCTTCAAGACCTTGTACTTGATTTTTTGTAGGAATTACAATCACTTTTTTATCTGTTACTATCTTTGCAGCTTGTTGTGCAGCTAAAATAATGTTTGAATTATTAGGTAAAACAAAAACAGATTTTGCATTTACTGAATTAATTGCAGCTACTATATCTTGAGTTGAAGGATTGTCAGTTTGTCCACCTTCTATAATAAAATCTGTTCCATTTTGTTTCATAATTGAAATAATTCCTTGTCCATTGTTGCAAGAAACTAGAGCGGATAATGAAGGATTTGAATTTTCTAAAGCTGTATTGTTGTTGGTTGTGGAAGTAGAATTTTGATTTGATTGCAAAGTCATATTTTCGGATTTTATTTTGACAAATTCACCATATTTTTGAAGATAATTTAAGATTAATCCAGGTTTTAGTGTGTGCCCATGAATTTTTAAAAAACCTTCTTGTTCAACAATAACTATTGATTTTACATTTTTTTCTAAGTCGTGAATGATTTTATTTTTGTTAAATTTAGTAGGATTTTTTAAATCCACAATGCATTCAGTACAATATCCAAATTCTTCTTCATCATTGTGTTCTAAATCAAAGATTAAATCTCTTTCTTTTTCTTCATTTTTTAGTCTTTGAATTGCTTTTCCATTGACAAAAGAATTAAATCCTTCAAATATTAATAAAATTCCTTCAGATCCTGAATCAGTTACACCAGATTCTTTTAAAATCTTTAATAAATTAGGACTATTATCTGTTGTTTTTCTTCCTTGTTCAACTACAATTCGAAAAAATTCTTGAATAGTATTAGTTTCAACTATTGTCGATTTTAAAGTTTGTGATACTTCACGGATGAAGGTTAAAATAGTTCCTTCAACAGGTTTTAAAACAGATTGATAAGCTTTATTTTGTGCATTTTCAAAAGCTTTTACTAAATCTAAAACATTGGCTTCTTTTTTGTTTTCTAAAATTTCTCCAAGACCTCTAAAAATTTGTGAAAGAATAACTCCAGAATTTCCTCTAGCACCAAATAACATAGCTTTTGAAGTTGCTTTTATAATATCGGATAATGTATTGGAATTTAGGTTTTTAACTGCTTCATAAGCTGAATTAATAGTTGCCAACATATTAGAACCTGTATCACCATCAGGAACAGGAAAAACGTTTAAAGAATTAATTTTTTCTACATTATTTGCGAGATTATTCACACCCGACTCAAGTGCTCATTTAAACATTTGAGCGTTTAAAATCTTGTCATTCATTACATTACACCTCTAATTTGTATATTTAGATTTTGTAAATCTTCATTGTGTCTTTTTAAAAAGAATTTAATCTGAGTTCTTAATCCTTCAATTAGTATTTTAATATTAACTCCTACGCTAACAAAAATTGAAAAGGAAATGTCGTTTTTTTTATTTTTTTGTTCTATTTTGATAATAGATTCTGAATAAAGTGTTGATTTATTTATTTTGGAAAAAGTGGGATCTTCAATAATGCCAAAAGCTACAATTCCTGGTGTTTGAGATATTAATTCAAAAAGTTCCTGTTTTAGTTTTTCTTCCATAAAAATCCTTTATTTTGCTTGCTTTAGTAATTAATTTTTAAAATCATCTATCACTAAACTAAAAACATTTGTTATATGTGGTGCACTTGAATGATAATGTCCAAAACTAGCTTGGATTTGAACTTGTTTTTTAATATCATCAAAGTTGATAACCCAATGTTGGTAAGTTTGCAGTCCAGTTTTTTCAAGAGATTGCAATGTTTTTCAAGGTTCTTCAACGTCATTTCTTTTTATAACTTGTATAATGTGTTCTCGTTCTATTAAATTGTCAACAATAGTCCTTTGAATTGCTTCATTATTTGCTATTTTTAACAACTGATCACCACTTAATTTTTGATCAGGATTTGCTAATGTTATTTTAAATCTTTCATTATGATCAACAATGTATTGCAGATCATCAAAAAATATTTTTTTAAATTCATTGTATGTTTTTGTTTTGTTGATAGCAAATCGAAATTGCCTTGAATTATCTTTTGCTTGTGTTGGTTTGTTAGGATCGAAATTGTCATATTGAGTGTTGTTAGGATTAGTTGAGGAATCTTGGCTTGATATTTGTGTATCCTTACAAGAAATAAAAAAAGCAATTGGTGTTGCTGCTAAAAAAAATAATAAAAAAAGCTTATTGAGTTTTCTTTTCATAGATATTTTTCTACATAATTTATATTTTTAAATTTAAAATGTAATATGAATTTTACCACATTAAGTGCTTATAAATTTAACTTTTCAAATAGTAATTTTATATTTTATTATATAATTATAAAAAATTTACCCATATGCAAAAGGTTGTGGAGTGCAGCCTTTTCTTATTTTATTAAGAACAATAATTCAATTATAAGGAGCGAATTGACTTTAGAAACTGCAATAATTCAAACATTTGAAAATGTTATTTCAGCTAAATTTGAAGTAGAAAATAACATCAAATTTTTACGAGTTCAAACAAATTTAAGAGATTTGAAACAAATTGAGGAACTAACACGCAAAATTTCAAATTTTATTGATAATTTTAGCTCAGATAACAATCAATTTTATTTAGATGTACTCTCACAAGGAACAGATACAAAACTTGATTTTGCAAAATTAGAAAATCATATTAATGAACACATTCAAGTTTGATTGAATAAAGATGAATTTGTTTTAGGCTATCTTTTAGACAAACAAGAGAATATAATTACTCTTGAAATTAATGTAAAAGGGAGAAAAAAGAAGCAAAATTTTAATTTAGAACAGATTTTACAAATTAATTCGTATATAAAAATTCAAAAGAATAAATAAGGAAAAAAATGAACAAAAAAAGAAAAACAAAAGATGAAACATTAACAATTAAAAAATTTAATTTTCAAGAAATACTTCAAGATATTTCTGAGTTTAGAAAAATTGATTTAAACAACATAAAAGACATATTACAAGATTCAATTTCTAGACAAATTGTTTCTAAATTAGATTCTGAAGCTGAAATTGAATTAGTAATAGATGAACAAAATCCACAAGAATTTATTGTTATAAATAAAAACGGAACAGTTGTCACCGATCAAGAATTTTCAGATATGTTAACAGTCGCTCCTGAATTTACTCACACAGATATGTCTGATAAACAAACATCATTTCAATCTGAAAAAATTACTTTTATTCCTTTATCTACTGCCAAAGAAATTAATCCAAATGCTAAAGTGGATGACACTTTTGATATTCCAATTGATATTTCAGAATTCGACAAACATATTTTTGTTCCTATTATTCAAACTTTTAAACAAAAAATTCATGAATTCACAAGAAAACTAATTTATCAAAAATATTTTCCTTTAAAAAATTCAATAATTAAAGCTACATTAATCAAAAAATCACAAAATGGTTTTAATTATTTACTCGAAGGTGAAATTCCAGCTTATATGCCAAAACCTAATATTTCAAATTTCAATATTGCATTAAATACTGAAGAAGAAGTTTTTATAGAAGATGTTCTTGATAATCAAAAAGATTCACAAATTATTCTTTCTTCAAAGGAAGGAATGATTTTAAAAGAAAAATTAAAAAGAGAAATCCCAGAAGTTGAAGCAGGAATTTTAGAAATTGTAAATGTTGCAAGAGAAGCAGGTCTTAGATCAAAAGTTTCAGTTAAAAAAGTTCACGAAGATGAAAACTCTCAAGGAGTTGATGAAGTTGGATCTCTAATAGGTAAAAATGGAAGTAGAATTGCTACAATAAATAAAGAAATACTTGGAGAAAAAATTGATATAGTTAGATATGATCCAAATATTACAAAATACATAATCAATGCTTTATCACCAGCAAGAGTTGTTTATATTGAAGAAGTTAAAAAATCTAAAGGTCAGAAATTCTTAGTAGTTGTTCCTACTTCACATCAAGCCAAAGCTATAGGAAAAAATGCAATTAATGTTAGATTAGCCAATGAACTAACTCGTACAAAAATTGATATCAAATCTTACAAAGACTATATAAGTGAAGGTAAAACAATTACTCACTGAAATGCAAATATAGAAAATCAACATGAGTTAGAACAAATTGAAAAAGCAAGTTCAGTTCCACATAAAACAACCGAACATAAAAATCATCGTTATACAAGAAAATCTTTTTCAAATACAAATATAATGGCTGAGTTCGAAAAAGATATTGAAAAATACATTGAAGATTTACAAAATGAAAGACTTCTTTATGAAGACGAAGAAGAATTTGTAGAAAATATTTCTACTAAAGAAACTGCTTTAGAAAAACAAGCAAAACCTGAAATTAAAAAGTCAGTTGATCTAACAAAAGAAGAGATTAAACAAATTAAAAAAGAAGCAAAATTTTTCAAAAAAGACAATGATTTGCTTTCTTATAGTGGTATAAAAGATTTAGACCTAGATGATTTAACTTGGGATGAAGACGAAGAGGAATAATTTTGAAAATTTACAAAAGAAGATGTATCATCGCTAGAGAACAATTTCCAGTTAATGAATTAATTCGTTTTGTAATGACTCAAAACAAGGAAATCAAAATAGATTTTTTAAATACTAAAACAAGGATACCTGGACGAGGAGCTTATGTAGAAAACAAAGAAGAAAAAATTCGTCAAGTTTTAGAAAAAAAACTTTTAAACAGAGCTTTTAAAACTAATATTAATAAAGAAGTTTATCAAAAACTAAGTGCACAAATGGAGTTAGAATGGCAAAAAAAGAAAAAAGAAAATCAAATATAAATGAAATTAAATCACAACTTAATAATGTAAAAGTTGAAGTACAATCAGGAGTTTTTACTTTTACAGGGGCAATGTTAATTTCAGAATTTGCACAAAAAATTAACAAACCAGCAACTGAAATCATCACTTACTTTTTCAAACAAGGAAAAATGTATAATTTAAACCACATCATCAACGAAGAACAAATTGCAGAAGTTTGTCTTGAATATGGTTTAGATTTTCAAAAAGAAAAAGAAATAAATGCATCTAATTTTATGGATGAAGTTTCAATAGTTGATAATGAACAAGAATTACAGTCTCGTCCGCCAATTATTACAATTATGGGTCACGTAGATCATGGGAAGACAACACTTTTAGACTATATTAGAAAGTCAAATGTTGCTAGTTCAGAATTTGGTGGAATCACTCAACACACAGGAGCTTATCAAGTTAAATATAACAAGAAATTAATTAACTTTATTGATACGCCAGGGCACGAAGCTTTTACACAAATGAGAGCAAGAGGAGCTAAAGTAACAGATATTGTTATTTTAGTAGTTGCAGCAGATGATGGAGTTATGCCTCAAACAAAAGAAGCTGTTCACCATGCTCAAGCAGCTGATGTTCCAATTATTGTTTTTGTTAACAAAATGGACAAACCAAATAAAGATGTTGATAGAATTAAAAATGAGTTAGTTAATTTAAATATTATCCCTGAAGAATGAGGCGGCAAAAACATATTTGTTTATGGTTCAGGAAAAACAGGATTAGGAATTAATAATCTTTTTGAAGCTATCTTATTGCAATCTGAGATTCTTGATTTAAAAGCAAATAAAAACAGATTTCCAATAGGAACAGTAATTGAAGCCAAACTTCATTATGGAAAAGGAACAGTAGCAACTTTAATTGTGCAAAATGGAACTTTAAAGCTCAGAGATTTTATTGTTGCAGGTTCACAATATGGAAAAATTAGAACTTTAGAAGATACAAATGGACACGCAATCGAACAAGCATTACCAGGAACACCCGTTATTATTACTGGTTTAAATTATGTGCCTCAAGCTGGAGATAAATTCTTTGGCTTTCCTGAAGAAAAATTTGCAAAACAATTAGCTGAAGAAAGAAAATTCATGCAAAAACAAAGCAAATTAATTCAAAAAAATAGTATTTCTAAAAACGAAAATAAAGATAAAATTATAAACTTAATTATTAAAGCAGATGTTCAAGGAATTGCAGAAGCTATTCAAACTGTTGTAGAAAAAATGTCAAATAAAGAAATTCATATTAATGTTCTACACTCAGCTGTTGGTCTTATAAGTAAATCAGATATTTTATTAGCACAAACTTCTAATGCAAAGATTTTTGCTTTCAATATCCAAGTGCCAAATCAAATAAAACAAGAAGCTAAACAAGCAGGAATTCAAATTAGTGAACATACAATTATTTACAAAATTATTGAAGAATTAAAAGCTCAAATTAAAGGTCTAAGAACTATTGAATATGAAGAAGTAGAAACTGGAACAGCAGAAATTATTAAGATTTTTTGATATTCAAAAGTTGGAAACATTGCGGGATGTTCAATGAAAACAGGTAAAATGCTAGCTCATTCTAAAGTTGCACTTTATCGTAATAATAAATTAATTCACAAAGGTAAAATAGAGTCTTTACAAAGAGATAAAAATGATGTTAAAGAAGTTGTTGCTGGAAATGAATTTGGAACTCATATAATTAAATTTAATGACATTCAGCTGGGTGATATTATCAAAGCATATCAAGATGTTGAAATTGTAGAGAAAGAATAAATTATGCCAAAAATTTCTATTCAAAAAAAAGAATCATATTATCATCAATTAATTGCTCAAATCATTAATGAAAATTTGAGTGAAAAATTTGAAGTTTCAGTTACAGCTGTTAAATTATCAAATGATGGATCTCATTTACGAGTTTACTTTTCTTTTTTAAAAAACGATAAAAAATCTTTAGAATATCTTGAAAATGCCAAAGGTTTCATTAAGCATAAATTAGCTCAGCAATCTACTACTTATAAAGTACCTGAGCTACATTTTGAGTTAGATACAGTAGCAAAAGAAGTTGAAAAAATTGATAAATTAATTAAAAAAATACATCAAAATGATAAAAAAGAAAATCAGTAGATTTAAATCATTTTTCCTTCTTTTTCCTTTATCTACTATTCCAATTCTTTCCTTTATTTCTTGTCAAACCCAAGAAAGTGTTCAAGACAAAGAAGAACAGCAATTTTACCAACAACATGATTTACTTTTAAAAGAAGCTAAAGAAAAAAATCAGTTTCAACCTTTAAAACCAGCAATTATTACTGTTAATAAATCAGATACATCAAATCCTGATTTTACTACTATGCTAGAAAGTGCTGTAAAAAGTACTTTTTCAGTTATTGATGATGCAGATAAAACTTCTGTGTATATTAAAACTTTTAATCTTAATGATACAAACAGTAACTCTGAATTTGAATCTAGAGATTTTTCTAAACTCTTTAATAATTTAATTGAAAAAGGATATAACCTTTTCTTTTTTAATTCAGATGTATTACTTGATAGATTTGTGCTATGAAATGTAGGTGATAATCGAGAAACATTAAAAGAAAAAAATATTAAAATTGTAAACTTTGATTCACCTCGAGCACTTCAAAAAATAGGTAACAATGATAGTCTAATTTCTTTAGATTTTATTCCTGAAGATATTAATTGAATTGCAGGTTATTTTGCAGCAAGTTATTTAGCTAAAGAATTTCCAGATCCAAATAGTGACAAAAGACAAATTTCAGTTTTTAATAATTATTTTAACACACATGAAATTAACAAAACTCTTGGATTTTTAGCTGGAATTAGTTATTGAAATACCCATAATCCAACACTAACATCTCGTGTTTGACAAACAAGAGACCAAGTGGTATTTTTAGATAAAAAAGATCAAGAAAATAA
This sequence comes from Mesomycoplasma hyorhinis ATCC 17981, assembly GCF_000383515.1. Lineage (GTDB taxonomy): Bacteria > Bacillota_I > Bacilli_A > Mycoplasmatales > Metamycoplasmataceae > Mesomycoplasma > Mesomycoplasma hyorhinis. The sequence continues at coordinate 22,465 of NZ_KB911494.1, read as the reverse complement.
AGTAATATCAACAGAAGAACAAATAAAAAACTTCTTAAAAGAAGAAAAACACAAAGATTCTCAAATTCTTTTTGTGGCTACAGATTCTTTAGTTCCTTTAGTTTATAAATATGCAGATCTTAATAAACAAAAAATTATTGTAAATCACTATAAAAATAAAGAATTTAATCCAAAAAATCAAAAAAATCTTTTAACAATTAATGAAGATTTAAAAAATGTAATTTATAGAATAATCTATGATTTATATACTAAAAAAAGCGGAACAAATGATAGATTAATTTTGGATACTGATAAAAATGTAACTGTTTTTGTTTCTTATAAAAATAAATTTTATTCTTTTGTTGAAAATTTAAATTCAAGTGATAAAGCTTTGTTTGACTCAGCAATTGAAAAATATAATGAACTTACAAATGGTTTTCCATTCGCTGCTACTAGAGCTATTTTAGATACAAGACAAACAGCAACTGAAGACCTTCCTAGATCATTAAAAAGATTAATTACTACTATAAATGAAGCAAAACCTGCACCAAATCAAAATTAATTTTTATTACTTTTTCTTCTTTTATTTTTAAATTTATTAAGGTTTTAACTTATTCTTATAAAATTAATGTAATATGCAAAAATTAATAAATCTACATACAAATACAGAATATAGTTTTTTACAATCAACAATAAAAATTTCATCTTTGATTGAATATGCAAAGCAACACCAACTCAAACATTTAGTAATTACAGATAGAGATAATATGTTTGGAGTTGCAAAGTTTTACAATGAATGCAAAGCAAATAATATTAATCCAATTATTGGTTTGGATTTAGAAATTAAAAGCTTTCGATTTATTTTAATAGCTAAAAATTATCAAGGTTTTCTTCATTTGTCCTTATTAAGTTCTAAAAAAATGTCTTTTAAAGAGATTGAAATAGAAGAACTTGATAATGAAAATATTATTGTTATTGATCATCCAAAATTAGGTTTATATAGTAAAACAAAGAAAATGCTTGAATTTAGCAACTATTTTGTTCATTCTAATGATTCAAAAATAGCTAATTCTGTTTATGTTCAAACTAGAAATGTATTGTATGCGTCAGAAGAAAAATACTTGAAAATCCTTCATAAAATAGCAGATTCTTCTGAAAAAGATGAAGCTGTAGATTTTATTGATTTTGAAATGTGATATGAACAAGTAGATGAGCAAATTATTCAAAGAACAAATTTTTTAGTTGAAAACATTTTAATCGAGTTTCCAGAAGCTAATATGATACTGCCGGATTTTAAAAATGAAGCAAATTTAAATCCCGATGAATTTTTACAACAGCTTCTAGAAAAGCAAGTGGCTAAGAAAAAGGCAGAATTTAAAAATTTTCCTAACTTTAAAGAAAGATTAGTTTATGAATTTAACATCATTAAATCTTTAAAGTTTTCAAATTACTTTTTAATTATTTGAGATTTTCTTAGATGAGCTAGAAAAAATAATATCTTAATTGGCCCAGGAAGAGGATCTTCTTCTGGTTCATTAATTTCATATTTGCTTAATATAACACAAGTTAATCCACTTAAATTTGACTTGATTTTTGAACGTTTTTTAAATCCAAAAAGAATTTCAATGCCAGATATTGACATTGATATTCAAGATAATCGAAGAGACGAATTGATTCAATATATTCAACAAAAATATGGCTATGAAAACACAGCTTTAATTATAACTTTCTCTACTTTTGGTGCCAAAATGGCATTCGCTGATGTAGCTAAAAAATTAAAAAATGTGTCACCAACAGATGTTTTAGCAATTACTAAACACATTCCATTTGGTCTTAGTTTAGAACAAGCTTACAAAACAAATGCAAATTTTAGAGCTTATGTAGAAAAACAAGACAATAATGGAAATTTTTTATACAAAGAAATTTTTGAAATTGCTAAGTTTTTAGAAGGAATGCCACGTCAATCAGGAACTCATGCAGCTGGAATTGTAATTGCGGATAAGCCTTTATACAATTATGTTCCTACTTTAATTTCTAAAGATAAATATAATCAAACTCAATTTAGTGCTGAATTTTTAGAACAATTTTCTTTATTAAAAATTGATCTTTTAGGTTTGAAAAATTTAACAGTTGTCAAGGGAATAATTAATTCCATTAACCAGCACTCAAACCTAAATTTTAATTTTAATTCAATTCCAATTTTTGACAAAGGTACAAATGAATTGCTAACAAGAGGAAAAACAGTTGGTATTTTTCAACTTGAATCTCCAGGGATGGCTAACACTTTAAGAAAAGTTGGAATTAGTAGTATTGACGATGTTGTTGCTGTAATTTCTCTTTTTAGACCCGGACCTATTAAAAACATTCCTTTATATGCACAAAGAAAGAAAAATGAAGCAGATTATGAAATAATTTCACAAGAATATAACGATATTTTAAAATCTACTTACGGAATAATTATTTATCAAGAACAAATTATGCAAATTTGTCAAACTATAGCTGGTTTTGATTTTGCAACTTCGGATTTAATTCGTAGAGCAATTTCAAAAAAAGAAGCAAAAAAACTATATAAAGCAAAGCAATTATTTATTCAAGGTGGTTTAAATAAAGGTTATTCAGCTGTTGTTTTAGAAAAAATATTCCAACAAATAGAGTATTTTGCAGAGTACGGTTTTAATAAATCACATGCTGTTGCTTATGCTACTTTAGCTTATAAAATGGCTTATTTAAAACAAAATTATCCTTTAGAATTTTATTCTTTTTTAATAACAAATGAAGAAGGTTCTCAAACCAATATAGCTAAATTTATTAAAGAGGCACAACCAGCTATTAAATTTAAAAAACCAAATATTAATATTTCAACAACATCTGTAGTTTATGAAAGAAAAACATCAACAATTTATTTACCACTGATTTTAATTAAAGGTTTAGGAAGTGTTGCTTGTCAAAAAATTCTTGAAGAAAGAAACAAAAATGGGCTATATAAAGATTTTCTTGATTTTGTAATTAGGATGAAAATAATTAATATTTCCAATACAATAATTACACTTTTAATTAATTCAGGAACATTAAGTGAATTTGGAAATATCCCAACGTTATTAGAAAATTTAGTAACCGCTGAATCTTATAAAATTTGTATTTTAGAAGATGAAAATAAAAATCTTTATTGTGATTACTCTTTAATTCCTGGCAAATTTGAGCTTGAAATAAAAGAGGATAATTTAGAACTTACTATAGAAAATGAAGAAAAACTATTGGGAATGAGCTTTAGTTCATTTGATCAAAATATAGATTTAAAAAATCCAGTATTATTATCAGAATTAAGTTTAAATGTTGAATATCGTATGGTGCTTTATGTTAAAAAAGTTGCTAACCTAACAGCAAAAACAGGTGCTTGAATGAAAAAAATTACATTAACTGATTTTCAATCACCAGATCAAGATATTTGACTTTTTGGAAGTAAAGTAACTTTTTTTGAAGCTGTTAAAGAAAAACAATATTATGAGTTTTTAATTATAAAAATTAAAGATAAATTAATATTACAAAATCATTTAAAGGAAATGAGATATGACTAATAGAGTTTTGCTAGTAGATGGTAATTTGTTGCTTTTTAAATCTTTTTACGCTAGTTTTAATTTCAAAGGAAGTAATATGCACAATAGCGCTGGTCAAGAAACTAATGCAATTCACACTTTCTTTTTATCCCTTTTTAAAGTTATTAAAGAACTAAAACCAACACATATTTATATAGCTTTTGATAAAAGCTCACAAACAGAGCGTCACAATTTATTCGCTGAATACAAACAAGGAAGAAAACAAGCTCCAGATTCACTTTTTTCACAATTAAATTTAGTTAAAGAGTTATTGAGTTTAGCAAATTTAAAATGATCAGATGATTTTGAATTTGAAGCTGATGATCTAATTGCTTCAATGAATTATACTTTTTTAAAACAAGATCAAAATTCAAAAATTTTTGTTTTTTCGTCTGATCAAGACTTACTTCAATTAGTTTCTAATCAAACTTATATTGTAGATAAAAATAAAGATAATTCTTTTTTAATTAAAACAGCTGATAATTTTTTTGAATTACATAATTTATTACCTAAACAAATTCCTGATTTTAAAGCATTATCAGGTGATAGTTCTGATAATATCAAAGGTGTTCCAGGTATTGGTCCTAAAACTGCAAAATCTTTGATTTCGCAATTTGATAACATAGAAAACATTTTAGCTAATTTAGATCAATTACCTTCAAAAATGAAGCAAAAATTAATTGAAAATAAAGAAAACATTATTTTATTCAAAAAACTTACTACTCTAAAAACAAACGCAAAATTTGATTTTAATATTGCAGATATAGCACTTAAAATTTCTTTAAACTCTCAATTATTAGATTTGTTAAAACATTTAGAATTAAATAAAGTTATAGAACAATTTCACGTTATTGCTCAATTATAAAATAAATAAAAAACACGAATTTTTTCGTGTTTTTTATTTATTTATTTTTGTGATTTTCTATATAAAAAGTCTTTTATTGCCATAACAACACCTTCTTGATCAAAAGCACTAGTGTGATATTTTGCAAAGATTTTAACATATTTATTAGAATTTGCCATAGCATATGAATAACCCACTAAACTTAACATAGAAATATCGTTTTCACTATCTCCAACTGCCATTACATTTTCAATGTTTTCTTGAAAAATGTTTTTGCAAACATATTCAAGTGTATAACCTTTAGAAATTGGTTTAGTTGTGATTTCTATGTGTGTGTCTTTAGAAAAGGAAATAATAAATTCTTCATTTTTTTGTAATTCTAAAAATGCATTAGCTAAATCATTTCTATGACCATAAAGTTCCATTTTTAGTATATTATCATGTGTTTTATTAGTAAATTTTACTTCTGAATGATCCAAAAGAGCATAGTTAAATACAAAATAGTTATTCTCTATGAAATTGAAGCAAAAATACTCTTTATTATTTCAAAAATTTACTTGTAAATTATGTTTTTTAGCAATATCTAAAACATTTTGTTGATTTTGTTTGTTAAAGTAAGAAAGTATATATTCTTTATCATTAACTAAATCATTAAAAAGTGCGCCATTTGAAGAGATGATATATTTAACTTGTAATTGTTCAGCCAAGTTTTTAATTCTTGACATAAATGGATTTCCAGTTGTAATTATTATTTCAAAATTCATTTCAGATTTTTTGTTTATGAAAAAATTTTGTGTTTGCTTTGTAAATTCAAATTTAGGACCATAAATTGTTCCATCAACATCTGAAAAAATATAGTTTTTATTCATAGCTAAAATTATACATTATTTAAATCTTTTGGCTGACAAGTATTTTCTAAATAGTTTTAAAATCACAAAGATAGCAACTGGACTAATTATTATAGAAAGAGGTATGATTCAAACAAGATTATTTTGTTTATTATCTTGATTATTAATTTTAATTTGTTCTACATTAGATAAATTAGTTATTTTGTTAAAGACATAAAACTGTGTTTCTCCTTTAAGTTTTTTGCTGTCTGGTTTAGCTTCTAATTTGATATTTAGTACATTTTTAGCATCTTTTTCTTTTAATAATGTAGCTAAAAAGTCTTTTTCTTTTAAAGAAGAAACATAATAATCTTTATCAAGTTCTAAGTTGAAAGATTTTAATTTTGAACTAACTCATTTTCTAATTTCTTCAATAATTTTATCTTCTGAATTTTGTGTAATTGATAAATCATCAATTATTATTTTTGCAAAATCTAGTTTTGCTTTGTCATTGAAATTAATTAATTTTACTTTAAAAATCAACTCATTTTTAATATTTAACTGTTGTGAGTAAAGCACAAATTTTACAAATTCATTTTTAAAAGTTTTTAACATTTCAAGAGAAGTTTCAAGATGTTTAAAGTTTAAATCTGTTTCTAAAACTAATTTAAAATCAATTAGTTGTGAGATTAAAGAATCTTTAATAATTGTTAAAAATTGATATTCTTTTGTTTGTTCATAATCAATAATTAAATCTTTTAATTGGATAGTTTTTAAATCTAATTCTTGATTTTGATAGTATTGATTTTCAACTTTATTTACCGCTTTAATAACTTTAAAATTGGATGCATTTTGAGCATCTTTTACTTTTAAATAGACTCAGTTGTTTAAAAAATTTTTGTCTTTTACAAGAACTTCTTCGATTTCATTGAGTTTTATTTCTTTATTTTCGATGAAATAATCTTTATCTAGTTCAAAATCAGTGTTAATTTGTTCTTGAATATTTTTTTCTAAAAATGAAAGTATTTCATCTTTTGAAAATAAACCATTAATATTTAATTGAGTTAAGTTAAAGTTGTCAAAAATGTTGTTTTTATTACTATCTTGATTTGAAACTTTTGTTTCTTCTTGAAAATGTAAGTCAACTTTTATCAATTTATTTTTGGGTTCAATGTAAAAGCCATTTTTAAATTCAGGTCTTAGGCTAAATACAAAAAGTAAGAATTTTGAATCATATTTTATATTTCAATTTGTTTTATCTTTGTTTTCAAAAAGAATAAATTTTTCTATGTCATTGTAGACGAATTTTTGAAAAGTTGTTTTTTGAGCTAAGTTTTTTATTGCTTTTATATCTACATGAGGAATAATTTCTTCTTTATTTTCTTTTGCTTCTGAATCCAAAGGAGAGTCTAAAGTAATAAATTCATTTTGAAAGTTTCCATCATTTACGTTCAATTCTTTTGAATTAGAAATTTGAATTTCATAAAGTCCAGGTATTTCAAAATCTTCAATAATTTTTATTTCTTGATTATCTGTATTTTTGTTATTGATAATAATATTGTTTAATAACTTTTTCTTCTCTTCTTGAGTTCAAGTAGAATCTTCAGTATTTAATATTTCATTGTTCGCAAATTCATTATGTTCTACATTATTCGAATTTGCGTCATTTGAATTATTTACACTAGAATTTGCAGAATTTTGTTGATCATTATTGGATTGACTAGCATTGCTGCTGCTTGTGTTGGAATTGGAAATGTTTCTTTTTGCTTGATTTTTCTTTTGGATTTGTTTAATAGTGTTAGCTACTTCTTCAGTATTTATTGAAAATATTTGTTTATTTTTATAAGTTGTTCTATCTTGATTATTTCAAATAAAATCATTAATATAATCTTTTCATTTTAAAATTACTTGATCATAACTAAGTTGTTTAATCTGATCTAAATTGTAATTTTCTTTTTCGCCTAGATATGCAGCTAAATGTTGTCCGTGTGTAGATTCTCAAAAATTGTAAATTTTAGTATTTGGAAATATTTCTGAAAATAATTGGTTGTTTTTATTTTTTCCAACTCAAATGATTTTAAATAAATTCATTGATCTAGGATTTTTATATGAAAAGAGTCAAATTCCTTCGCTTGAGAAGTAATTTTCTTCAATTTGACTTATTTTAAAGTTATGACCTCTTCTTGATAAAGGAAAAATTAAAGGATCATAATCAAAGTCAAAATTATCTATATCATTTCTAACTTTAAATCTTCTAAATAAAGAATTAGAAGAAAAAGATTTGAAATTAGCTCCTTTTTCAATAACACTAGCTTGAGCTATAATTCCAAGATCAAAAAGATCAATATCTTTTATTAAATTACCTTCTGCTGATTGAGGATCTTGTAAAAATTGTGTTCCATTAGGAAGTGAATTTGCTGAAAAATCAATTCAAACAAGTTCGTTTTTTGTTCCTGTTGCTGGATCAATTAATTTATCATAATCAGGATTTTTCATCTTTTGACCTATTTCATCAAAAATGAATTCACTTTTGTCATTTTTTAAATATTCTTCGATTTTAGAACGTTGTTGAGGATTGGAGTCAGGTTGTCAACCAAACCATTTTATTTCCATTTTGGGTTGATTATTTTTAATTTTAATAATCATTTCTCATTGTGCAATCATTTTTTTATTTTCAAAATTTGCATTTTCTTTATCAAATTTTACAACTTTAATTTTGTATATTTCAGCAGGATTGTCAAGGTTAATTAGTTTTAAATCAAATTCAAATTTTTGGTTTATAACATCAACTTTTTCTTCATTTATATACAAAATTTCATCTTCTTTTAATGTTGTGTTAAAAATCACTTTAACATTTGAATCATAAATTCAAGTTCCACCATATTCTCGAGAAATTGGACGATCATTTTCTTCTCTTACTGGAACATCATCAACTAATTTATTAGAAAAATTAGTTTTATCAATTGTTTTTCCTGGAACAATTTTGATTCTTTCTTGTAAATTTTTAGATTTAAAAAATTCTGTGCTTTTGTATCGAATATTTACATTTTTTATTACATATTTGTAAACATTTTGATTAAAATCAGGTTCTTGAAAACTAACAAATAAATCAAAGTAATCATCTTTTTTACGCACAGAGGAAAGTTCATATTTTAAGGCAAAATCAGTTTTAAGAGTTGGTTTTAAATTACTTCATCAATTACTTAATGCTTTTTCAAAATAATATTTATTTGATTTGTCTCTTGAAGATACAGTTAGATTGGAAATTCCGTTGATCTCACCTGTATCTGTGCTGATTTCTAAGTAATTATTTTTAAATGTTTTCTTAAAAGAGTCTTTAATTTTCTTTATTTGTGCAAGATTTTCTTGATGTTTTGTGATGTTTTTCTTTGCTGTGTATTCAAGATCAAATTTAGTTATAAATTTAAAATAAGTTAACTCATTTTTTTGATTATCTGGGAATCAATTTATTTTGTGTCTATAAGGTGGATTTTCTAGATAAAATTGAATATCTACATATAAATTTTTAATAGTAAAAGTATTAATTTTTTGTTTTTTAGCTTGAATTTCTCTATTGATTTGATTAATATAGTTTTGTGCAGAACGAAAAATATAGCGTTTTAAATAAATTCCATAACTTCCATCTGCAGAAAAAATAGTATTAGAAGGAGTTTGATCATTTCGGTTTACAAGAGCAAAATTAATGTCAACATTTCTAAATGCATCATTAACATCATCAACATTTACAGTATAAAAATAGAGTTCAGCAAAAGAACCATCATCAAGTTCTAGACCTTTTGGTTTATCATGAGAGCCAAAATATTCTCTTAAATTTCAAGTAAAAGTGTAATTTCCATAATATCTTTTTAAACCATGATTTATGTTAATTTTAGCTCCGTATAATCCAGAAACTATTTCTGTTACATCTCCTGAATGTCTTCATGTATGTCCTTTAATAACATAAGGATAATTTGCAGTTTTTCTAGATCATCAACTAGTATTATTTCGATATTTGATAGTCGGATAATATTCTGAATTTGGAATGTTAAAATTTAACTGCGATCTATAATCCCCTACAATTTCAGATGATTTGAATGTATTTACAAAACTTTGACTTTGTCTATACACAAAATCTGTTTGCAGACTTGGAATGTATTCTGTAGATGATTTGTTATCAATTATTTTAATATTTGCACTTAAAAAAAGTACAGGACAAATTAAACTAATAAATAAAAACAGTCAAAATTTTATTTTTCAAAGACTTCTAATTTAAAATAACCTCCTTTTCATAATCGTTGTAATTTACTCTTAAAAAGTTTTTTTCATTAAAAGAGCTAAGCAATAATAATTGTCCTCTTTTTGCGTTTAGAACGAATTGGCTATCAAATTTGTTTAATAAATTAGTTTCTTCATTTTCTGAATTGTAAAGAGGATTAAAAATTTGATTTATCATTTTAATATCATCACCTGGTAGGTGCAAAAAGAATTTATATTGCATATTTTTTAAAATGGCTTGCGTTTTATTAATTAAATCTTTTGATAAAGCAAAGTCATTGATATTTTGGGTTGAAAGAACAATTGATCCATTAAATTTTCTTATTGTTTTAGTGGTTTGAAAAATAAAATTAAGTGTTGTTAAATTGTTGGAATCAATGAATTTATGTAGCTCATCAATTGCTAAAATAAATTTTTTATTGTTAATAAAATTTTTGTTAATTTTATTTTGAATTAGGAAAATAATCAAGAAAAATGAAGCATTTACAAATTCTATTGAGTTATTTTCAACAAAGGTTTTTGTATCAATAATTGTAAAGTTATTTAAAAAATCAATTGTTGTGTGATTATTAAACATTTTTTGATAAAGTCCATCATTTGTAAAGTTAGTAATAAATCAGTTTTTGATTTTTATTTTAGATTCAAAGTATATATTTTCTTCTTGCTGGTTTTTAAATTGTAGATTTTTAATTTCTCAAATAAGATCATCAATTAGGGGAAATTGATTATTTGTAAGTTCTAACAAATTAATATCAGGATCATAAAATCCAAAATTTTGATACATATTTTTAATGGCCATTGTTAAAATTAGTTCTTTTTCTTCATCTAAACTACCATTTAAAATTTTGATTCATTGCAAGAACATTTGGATTTGAGAATTGATTAAAAATAAATTGTTATTTTCATGATTATCTACAAGTGATGCACTTATTTGTAAAGGATTTAAAGACATATTATTAGAAGACAAATCTATTAATGAAGTATTTAAAAAGGAAGAAAAACTTGTATATTCTCTTTGTGGATCTAAAATTAAAACAGAAGCATTTTGTTTGATATAACTATCTAAAATGAGCTTTTTAATTGAACTTGTTTTTCCTTGGCCCGATGTTCCAAAAAAGACACAATTAGAGTTAGTATGTTTTTCATCTCTTTTTCAAATATCTAAAATAATTGCTTTTTGATTGTTTTTACCTAAAATAAATGAATTTTTATCAATGTTTTTTTCAAAACTAAAAGGCCAACTATAGGAAATATTTCTTGATACAAATTGCACGTTTTCATTTAGTTTTTCATTAGCTCCGAATTGCAAACTTTGAAAAGCATCCATTTGTCTAAAAAGTAGTTGATTTGGTTTACATTTTTCTAGTTTGATTTCTTTGTATAATTTAGCATCTAATTCTTTTTTAAGTTGGCTTCAATTTTCGTTTTTTGTTAAGAAAAATAAAGAAGAATCAAAAAGTTTTTGACCTTCAGTGTTTACTAAATGCATAGTTTCATTTAGTGCTTCTATTTGTTGTAAATCCTTCTTTGTTCTATAAATTGAAGTGTTGTTAAAGGACATAGAAGTCTTGATATTATTATCGGCTTTGTTTAAAATTTTTTCATATTCATTTTCTTCAATTGGATTTAAATGTCAAATAACTCATGAAGAATCGCAATTGAAAAAAGAGTTAGCTCAAGCTATGTTTAAATTTAGTGAATATTCAGAAATAGTGCTTATTTTGTAAAATTCATCATCAATTTTAAATTTGTTAAAAAAGAATTGTGCTTTTTTAACTTTTAATAAAGAATCTAAATTTTCAAATTCTTTTTCACTAATTTCTTCTTTGGGTGTTTTGCTTATAAATGATTGTAAAAATTTTAATGTTTCAAGCTGATTTAGTGATTTGGTTGTAATAAACAATTTGTTTAATTCATCTACTATGATTTCTTCATTTTGAAGTAGTTTTTCTTCATTTTCTGCATAAATTACTATGAAATATTGATCATAACTTTCAAACACATTAATAGATGAAATTTCTTCTCAAGACTTATAAAGATAGTTGTAAAAAACATTATAATTTTCATTTTTTACATCTTTATGCTTAATTAAGTCTTCTATTTGATTGTTTAGTGATTCAATATTGGATTCATAATTAAAGTTTTTCTTTGTTTTGACAAAACTCACTTTAAAATCTAAAATATTTAAAATACTTACAAAACTATTCAAAAAAATTTGTTTTTGATTTTGATTTTGAATTCAAATATTTTTACCATCAAATTCAATAACTTTTAACAACAAATTCTTCTTTTTTAACTTGATAATTCCGTTTTTATCTATAGATTTGTAGATATTTATTTTTGATGAGTTAGCAGAAGAACTATTAAATTTATATTTTTTATTTTCTAAAAGATATTTTAAAAAATAAATTAAAAATTGTCAAATTCGCATATTTCAAGTAGGAACAAAAATTAACAAAATCGCAAGCAAAGCAAATAGAGCAATAATAACTCCAATTGAAATTAAATCTCTATAAGGAACAGAAGCTGGAACAATGAATCAACCAAGCGAGATTGAAATAACAAAAATTAAAAAACAAACTATAAGATCTGAAAAATAAAAATTTTTAAAAATATGAATTTTATTTTTCTTGATAGATTTAGGTTGTAGCATTTATTTCCTTGTACATTTTGAAAAATTTATGATCTTGAAAATCAAGTTTAGGAATTTTATAATCTTTATTTTCGATATTTCATTCAACATTAAATTGATTATTATATTTTGCAAACAAGTCTAAATTTAACTCTGGTAAAGTTTGTTGTGGTTTGTATTTATTTTTTTGTTCGTTGTTTACATTTTGTTGATTTTCAGCTATATTTTCGGTTTTATTTGTTATAAAATTTTTTGCATTTTTAAATACATCTTGTGTTTGTACAAAGTGTTCTTTTAGTTTGTAATTTTGATTAGTAAATTTATAAACTAATTTGTTCAATTGTGTAGCTCCTAATAAACCACCTATGATAAACAAGCTAGTGATTATATTTTTGTCAAAAATTCCGTAAAAATGTCTTAGATTTCATTTGTTGATTATTAAAACATAAAATTCAAAAAGTTTAATACCAAGAACAAAACACATAATTGTTAAAACATTTCTTATAAATAAATTTTTTCAAATCTTAAATTTACGTCCATTATCGTAGATCATTGTTGAAAAAATTATTGGGCTAACTGAAAACAAAACCAACATTTGAAATGTTTGCATCGATACCCGAACAATAGATGTAGCCATTATTTTAAAAGATCACATTCCAATAAGTGCTGGAAAGAACAAAATAACTGCTGATGAGCCAGGAAAAGCTAAAAACATTCCAAATGAAGGTGCGCTATATTCTTGATTTGCAAGAAAAAGTCAATCTGGTCTAAGAATTCTATAAGGAATCAAACTCATAAAAATATTATTTGCTAAATTACTTTTGACATCAAAACTTCGTAGAATAATTTCAAAGAAATTATTCAAAACTAAAAGTGCAGAAAAAATTATTATAGGTGTTAGTAAAAGAAGTACGAAATAAGAAATTATATGTTTCAACCTAGCTAAAAAACTGTAATTTTTATTTTGTATTCCTTTATGAATGCTTCATTTTACAAAGACAAATAATAAAATAAAAATAAACAAAAATAAACTAACAATTGCAAATAATTTAAAGTAAATTGAAGTGTTTAACTTATTAAAATCAAAATTTTCGATTTTTTCGATTCCAAAAAGCATAAAGTTAATAAATGAAAAATTAACAACTTCAAAAAGTTTAGAAACTAAACTTAATAGCGAAAATGGTATTTGAATAAAAATAGTTCATATAAAAACAAAAAGTGGGAAAAATAAAGTCTTTTCAAACATTAATTTGTTAAGTTTATTGCAGCTTTAGTTGAAATATCTACTGCATATTTTATACCTATTGAAAATAAAATAATAGTTATAATAAACACCACAAAAACTATCATTATATGAATTATGTACTGTTTTCTTTTTTGTCCATGTGAATAAGCAATTTTAATTCCTGTATAAATTAGTGCAAACATTAAAATTAGTGCAACGAGTCCACTAAATGAAGATAAAATAACATAACCAATTGAACTAGCTTTTGTCGCTACACTGTTTAAAATATCTGTTGAATTATCTTCAAATAAAACAATATTTAAAAAATTATTCAAAATTAACCTCCTTGTATACATCTTTTACTTCTGTGATTAAATTAGCGCCTTGTTTAATAAGTTCAACATTGCCATCATTTTCAAAATTAGTATCTCCTGGAAAACAAAATATTTCTTTACCTATCATTAAAAAATGATTAACTAAATTTTGGATTCCGCTTGTTTTTGAAGAAGAATAAACAATTAGATTTTTAGATAAAGCAGCAACTAGTCTGTTTCTGTTTTTTAATCTATTGTAAGAAACATATGTATTTGGATATTCAGAAAGAATCAAAATATTTTCATTATCTTGATCAATACGTGAAGAAATTCAAGGATTTTCTACACCATTAGCAGATACAAAAATCAATTTTCCTTGATTTTCAAGAAAATAATTGTTAATTTTTTCTTCTACTCCTTTGTAACCATTTGTGACAACAACGTGTCGTTTAATGACTTCTGATAAAGATTTGTCTAAATAAGATTGAATAATGTCATTATATTGTTCACCAACTAAACTAATTTTAGGTAGTTCACTTTGTAATAAATTGATGTTTCCTTTGTAAAAAATTACAAAAGGTGGAGTTTTTAAATGTTTAAAAACTTCTGGATAAACAGAATCCAGCACAGTAAAAGCTTTGATGTTTTTTCGCTTTAATTCATCCATTACAGCTTGTGCATCTGTATCGTCTACCCTTTCGTTTTCTTTTAGTGCTTTTAGTATTTTATAAAAGTCGCCTTTGTATTTTTTGGCAAAATAAATTAAGATAGATTTCATTTTTTTCCTTTCACTTATAATGTCTAAAAATTAGCAAAAAGTGATAAAAGAAAAAATTTTTATAAAAAATTGGCTTTTTTTCCTAAAATATATAAATATTCATTATGGGGAAAGAAAATAAATATATTAAATCCATACTTGTAAAAAAGAAAAAATACAAATTCTTTGATAAATTTATGTATTTTTTTGTTTACTTTATTTTATTAATTACTTTGGGTGTTTTTAAACGTACAGATTGAAAAACAAGAAGTTCACAATATAAAGAATTAATTTCTGGTTCTGTAACTAATTTATCAGCAAATTCGATTTTGATTGCAACTGGACAAGCTTTTTATATTTTGATTTCATTTATTCCAATAATTATTATGATAATGATGATTTTAACAAATATTACATTTACAGTTAATGGTTCAGAACCGTTCAATAATTTTGTTAAATCAGAAATTTTAAATAGATTTATTCCAGGAATCAAAACAGCTTTGCCTGATTTTTTAGTCACTTTCAAAGATACTAATTGATCCAATATTGGTATTTTGTTTTTAGCAATTTCAACATTGTGAATTAGTATAAATGGTTATTCAAAATTAATGGCTTCACAATCAACTATTTACAACCATAAAAACAAAGGAAGTTGAATTTATGGTAAATTAAAAGCACTTTTTATTGTAATAGCAATTGTTATTTTTGTTAGTTTTTCTTTAATAATAATAACTCCAATTATGATGTATTTAAAACAAGCATTAATTAATTCGGAATCTGTTTATGATGTGCTTTTTTATATAATTTCTTCATTTTACTTGATATTTTTCTTTACATCTGGTTGATTGTTAATGTTTAAATGACTACCAGTTTTCCAACTAAAATTTAAAGATATTGTCCCTGGTTGGATAATTGCTTCACTTTCTTCAGCTTTTTTTACAATTATTTTTGGATATCTAGTATCTAATAAATATATTAAATATGAAAAATATGGTTCTATGGCTTCGTTTTTATATTTATCTACATTTAGTCTTTATATTTCTTACTTTTTTTACTTTGCTTTAACTATTAATTATTCATATGCACAGGTTTTTTCAACTAAAACATTTAAAGCAAAAAGATTTAGTAAGTACAAAGTAGAATATACTTTATAAATTAATCTTTATTATTTAAAATAGATACAAAAAACAAAACAAACAAAAAAAAAAAAAAAAAAGTAGCTTGAGCTACTTTTTTATTGGAGGATTTATTTTTTTTCGCTATACACTGAAGCGTATTTTCTTTTTTTTCTAGTTTCATATTTTACAAAACCTTCAATTAAAGAATATAGGGAGTCGTCATTACCTCTTCCAACATTGAAACCAGGAAAAATTTTGGTTCCTCTTTGACGAAAGATAATTGCTCCTGCTGTAGCGAATTGTCCATCACTAAGTTTTTGTCCAAGACGTCTTCCTGCGGAATCGCGTCCGTTTTTTGTCGAACCACCTGCTTTGGTCTTTGCCATATCAGTTTACTATCCTTTCAATTCTGTTATTTTTACACGTGTATAAGGTTGACGGTGTCCTAATTTTCTTTTATGAGTTGATTTTGCATTGTGACGGTAAACAACAATTTTTTTGCTTTTACCTTGTTTTTCAATTACGCCTTCAACATATGCGTTTTTAACTAATGGACTTCCAATTTTATTGTTAATTAAAACAACCTCGGAGAAACGAACTGTATCTCCTTCTTTTCCTTGTAATTTTTCTACAAAGACAGTTTGGTCTTTTTTAACAATAAGTTGTTTTCCACCAGTTTTAATAATTGCGAACATGGTGTACTCCTTATTAAAATGGCTCATCTTTGAGGTGCTATGCTTGAATACCTTTTTAGAATGGTTACTTAATAAGTAACAGCAAAATTATATATCATTATTTAAAAAAATAAATTGATTTAGTGTTTTTAGCTAGTTTAACTTTGAAAATTTAAGTTATATTTGATATTAAAAAAATTTAGTTGAATCAAAATTATATTCAAAATCAAAATAATTAAAAAAATTTATCCTTCTATATATATATATATATATTGTAATAAAAAAAGTTTGAGAAGTAATTTTAAAATAAATGAAGAATTTTATACAATTTTAACCTTCATTTTCTTTACATTTAGAGATTTATATTGGTAAGTTAATAGAATAAATTTGAATTTTTACAGAAGAAACTATACTTTAAAATCGAATTTTAACTAATTACTAAATATTAGTTAAAAATCATATTTATATTAATTTTAAAATAAAGCTGTAAAAATTATGCATACAACAACAATTTAATAAAATTTTAAAATAGTAATTGATACTTAAATTATTTATTATTTTGTAAAAAAATGAAGAAAAATGAAGCAAAATAAACTTTTGTAGTTTTAAAAATTGTATTTAAATTAGTTTTTTGAATTTAATTTATAAAAAAATTATCCTTGTTAATTATTTTTACAATTTTTTTTGAAGATTTTGTGTATAAATCAACAAGAAATTAAAATTAGTTAAATGATTTTTGTGCTTTTTAAAAACCAAAATATTTAAAACTTTTAAAAGATAATTTTTTATTTTTTTTCTAGAATTTTTTTATTTTCACTTTTATTTATTTTTATTCTTTTATAATTACAAGATATAAAATTTGAAAAGAGAAAAATTATGAAAAATTTAGAATTTAAAGGAATTGGAGCTTCTTCAGGTGTAGTCAAAGCTAAAGTTTTTAAAATAGAAGAAGTAGATATTAAGATTGATCATTCCAAAATTGAAGATACAGAAAAAGAAATTGCTTTATATAAAAAAGCCTTGGAAAAATCTATTCAACAAATTGAAACAATTAAAGAAAAAGCAAAAAATAAATTAAAACAAGAAGAATTAGATATTTTAGATGCGCACATTTTAATAGCTAATGATCCAATGATTAATGAAGAAATTATTGAATTAATTAATCAAAAAGAAAATGCGGTTCACGCAACAGATTTAGTAGCTAAAAAGTATATTGAAATGTTTTTGAGTATGGATGATGAATATATGAGAGGTAGAGCTTTAGATATTAAAGACTTAACTACTCGTATTATTAAAAATTTATTAAATATTGATTTGTTAGATTTGAGTTTAATTTCTGAAGATATAATTATTGTAGCTAATGACTTAACTCCTTCAGATACAGCTCAATTAAATTCATATGTTAAAGGATTTTTAACTAACATAGGATCAAGAACTTCACATTCAGCTATTATGGCTCGAAGTTTGGAAATTCCTGCAATTTTAGCTCTAAAAGATATTACTCAAAAAGTTGAAAATGGTGATACTGTAGTAATTAACGGAGACACTGGAATTGGTGTAATTAATCCATCAGACAACACAATTCAAGAATATGAAAAGCAATATCAAGAATATATAAAACTAAAGCACGAATTAGAAACTTATAAAAATAAAGAATCAGTTTCAAAAGATGGTAAAAAAGTAGTTATTGCTGCTAATATAGGAAATGTTGAAGATTTAGAAGCAGTTTTACACACAAATGCAGATGAAATTGGTTTATTTAGAAGTGAATTTCTATACATGGATGCCAATAACTGACCAACTGAAGAAGAACAATTTCAAGTTTATAAAACAGTTTTAGAAAGAATGAATAACAAAAAAGTTGTTGTTAGAACATTGGATATAGGTGGCGATAAGACTCTAAAGTATTTTAATTTTGCAAAAGAATTAAATCCATTTTTAGGATATCGTGCAATTCGTCTTTCTTTGGATAGAATAGATGTTTTTGTAACTCAATTAAGAGCTTTAATTAGGGCCTCTGAATTTGGGAATTTAGCAATTATGTTTCCAATGATTGCTACAGTAGATGAATTTTTACAAGCAAAAGCAATTTTTGATAAAACATTTTTAGAAGTAAAACAAGAATTTGTTAATGTTAAAGATGATATTAAAGTAGGAATTATGATTGAAATTCCAGCTGCAGCAATGATTGCTGATCAATTAGCAAAATATGTTGATTTTTTTTCAATTGGAACAAATGATTTAATTCAATATTCTATGGCAGCAGATAGAATGAATGAAAAAGTAACACACCTTTATCAGCCTCTAAATCCTTCAATTTTAAAGCTAATTAAATTAACAATTGATGGAGCTCATAAACATAATAAATGAGTAGGAATGTGTGGAGAAATGGCTGGAGATATTTATGCAGTTCCTATCTTATTAGGTATGGGGCTTGATGAATTTTCTATGTCAGCAAGTAGTATTTTGAAAGTAAAAAAACTTATTTCTAATACAAGTTATGAAAAATATAAAGATCTTTGAGAACAAGTTAAATTAGCTGATAGACAATCAGAGGTTGAAAAAATTTTAAAAATTCATCCTAAAAGATAAATAAAAAAAGCAGTTGAAAAACTGCATTTTTATTTTTATTGTTAATTTAAATATAGAATAATAACGAATAAAAAATAGAGAAAAATTCAATATTAAAAACAAAAAAACAGTTTTTTGAATTTATTATTCCTCATTGACAAAAACCTTTTTTAATTATGTAAAGAAGCTCAAATAATTTTTATTTTATAATTATAAAAATATTTTTATATATTTATTATATAGTTAATTGACAAAGCTCTGCTATATAGCTACTTATTTTATAAGTGAAGACAGTTCAGTTTTAAAAAAACTTTTATAAAATTTATTTTTGTGCTATAATATTCATTGCATTAGACTAATAAGAGATATTTATGCAATTACCGGGGGGGTTTGCAGAGCGGCCAAATGCGGGTGGCTGTAACCCACTTTCTTCGGATTCGGGGGTTCGAATCCCTCACCCCCCACCATATTGCCCCATAGCCAAGCGGTAAGGCAACGGTTTTTGGTACCGTCATTCGTTAGTTCGAATCTAACTGGGGCAGCCATATGAAAATTCACTACAGTTAACTTTTATTAAAAGTCATTTTTTAAGAGTTGACTGATTTTTTTTTTAAAAACAAATATTTATCAAATTAGTTTGATTAAATTTGTTTTTAAAATGCATTCTAAAAAAATCCCCAAAGGCAACCATATCTTACATAATTGTGCATTGGATTGTTTTTTGTATATAAAATCTTAATAAAACTAGTTATATTAATGCCCACTCTTAAATTATTTTTATTAATGTTATCTGTTCATTGTATTTTGTATTATTGGTTTCAAATATTGTTTAACAACTATCAAAGATCTGATCAATCTAAGTAGTCATTTAGTTGCTTAAAATTCTTTTAAAAACTCATATTATTGGGTTTTAATTAAATTGTGTTTGAATGGTTGCTATCCATTTTAGGTAATTTATAATAAAACTTGTGACTTTTTTAATTTATATTTTTAAAAATAAACATTTAGTAAAATAGCAAACAATAGCTCTTTAAAATTTTCATCTGGTTCATAATATTATTGTTTTGTTATTTTGTAAACAACTCATTTTATATAACAATTTAAATTCTTGGTATCAAGAATTAGTCATTTTCTTAGTTTATCACTTTTATATCCCTTATATTTTTAATAGTAAATTTTCCATCTCTTGATTTTAAGTCTTCAAAGTTATAGAATTTAGAGAAAAAATTTCAATCATTTTTTATTCTCCTTTAATTAGAATCACTTTTAATTAATAAACAAATTTTCTTTCTTTTTTAATATACATCAGTTATTCTTTTTGAAAAGGCCTTTTCAAAAAAGAATAACATTAATAAAGATCATTATAATAGATGTTTAAATTATAGTTTTTGATGCTTTTCATTATGTTATATTAAAAATATGGTTTATTCGTATTGATAAAACCATCACTTTTATGTAAGTTCATTCCTTCTTTCTTACTTTATTAAATTAATTCATTAATATATATTGCTAAACAAATAAAACAAATCTCAATTGAGACAAAAATTAGTTTAAACTTTTACCCATTTATATAAGCTTATAATAATTATTCATATAATAATTTATATTTAATTAAAAAATTTATAAAGCAAAACTCATATTAATTTTTGAGTTTTGCTTTTTTTTATATAATTTAAATACTCTTTTTTCAAGAGAAAGGAAAACAAAAATGAAAAAATTAGAAAAAATTACACCTTGAAATGAAGATTTTTCTAGGTGATATGTAGATGTTATTAAACAAGCTGAATTTATGGAATATGGTCCAATTAAAGGAACAATTTATTTCAAGCCTAATTCTTTTGCTCTTTGAGAAAAAATTCAAGAAAATTTAAATAAATATTTTAAACGCGAAAATGTTAAAAACGTTTATTTTCCTTTGTTAATTCCCCAAAGTTTTATTACAAAAGAGAAAAGTCATGTGGAAGGTTTTGCTCCTGAACTTCTTACAATCACTCACGCTGGTGAAAAAAAATTATCAGAAGAGCTTTATGTTCGGCCAACTTCTGAAGTTCTTTTTGCAGATTGTTTTAAAAAGGAATTAGCTAATAACAATCAATTACCACTTATTTATAATCAGTGAACTTCAGTGCTTAGATGAGAAAAAAATACAAATCCTTTTTTAAGAACAACAGAATTTTTATGACAAGAAGGCCACACCGTTCATTCTAATGCTGAAGAAGCAAAAAGATTAGCAAAAAAAATGATAGGAATCTATAAAGATTTCATAGAAAATTACTTGGCTATTCCTGTTATTATTGGTAATAAAACAGAAAGAGAACGTTTTGCAGGAGCAGAACAAACTTATACTGTAGAAGCAATGATGAAAGATGGAAAAGCTTTACAAAGTGGAACTTCTCATTATTTAGCTCAAAATTTTTCTAAAAGTTTTGACATTGTTTTTAAAAATGATAAAAATGAATTCGAAAATCCATATCAAACATCTTGAGGTGTATCAACAAGATTAATTGGTGGATTGATAATGACTCACGGTGATGATAGAGGTGTGATTTTACCTCCAAAAATTGCTCCTATCCAAGTTGATATCTTAGAACTTTTTGCAATTAAAAATCCCATTGTTTCAATTGTTGCTAAACAAATTTTTGAGAAATTAAAAATAAAATTTACATTAAGAATTGATTCAACAGATAATCAACCTGGATATAAAGCTTCAAGATCAGAAGTTTTAGGAACTCCACTAAGAATTGAAGTAGGACCAAGAGATTTAGAAAAAAATCAAGTAGCAATTGTAAGAAGAGATACTTTAGAAAAACACCAAGTAGAAGTTGAAAAAGTATTTGAAAAAGTAGAGTTTTTACTAGAAGAAATTCAAAACAATCTTTATAATCAAGCCAAATCAAGATTAGTTAATAATATTGTTACTGCTTTTGATTATGAAGAATTTAAAACAAAAATAGCACAAAATAAATTCGTTATTATTCCTTTTGAAGGAGACGAAGAACTAGAAAAACAAATTCAAGCAGAAACAGGCGCAACAACTCGATGCATACCTTTGGATAAAGAATTTATTAATGTTCTACAATCAGTTAAAAGTGAATGTATGTTCACCAAAAAAACAACAAATAGATTTGTAATTTTTGCAAAAGCTTACTAATATTTCACTTTTAAATTATAATTTAATTATTAAAAAGAAAGGTTATTTTTAATATGTCAACAAAAATTAAAGATGTTACAAAATCTCAAATTTTTCCAGCAATTAATTCAGATAAATTAGCTCTTGTAGTATTTCATCAAAAAAATTGCGGTGCTTGCATTATGCTTGAACCAGTTTTAGAAAAATTAGTTGAAAAAATGGATGTTGTAGTTTACAAAGTAGATATCCACGCTGACATGAGCTATACAAGAGAAGTGGGTATTCAAGGAACTCCAACAATATTAGTTTACAAACACGGAGTTTTATCTAATACATTAGTTGGATACAGAAGCTTAGATCAACTTCAAAAAGCTTTATAAAAGAAGTATTTTAATAAAAAAAACACTTGAAATTGAGGTGATACCCTTTTCTTGAAAAAATTTTTGAGTGTTTTAATTAATTATAATTTGAAATGAATGTTTCCCTAAATTTAATGGGAGACATTCATTTTATTTTATCTTTAATT